>QGUU01000264.1 GCA_003242525.1 Pseudomonadota bacterium
CCATAACCAGTGCCATGGTGATGAGCGCGAGCGGCAGCGTCCAGGCATAGGCCTCGAGGACCACCTCAAGGGCAGGGCGGGCCTTACGGAGGCTCTCGCCGAAGTCGAGATACGCGAGGTCCTGGAGATAGAACCAGAACTGCTCGAGGACAGGACGGTCGAGGCCATGCAGGCGCCGGAACTCTTCCTTCATCTGCTCGGTGGCGTCGATCGGCAGGAACAGGACTGCCGGGTCCCCAGTGAGGCGAGATAGGAAAAAGACGAGCACCATCAGGACGAGCAGCGAAAAGATGCTCGCGATGGCGCGTTGCCCGATCAGTTTGATCATTCCGACAGTCCCTCGGAAACTGTGCGGCGCCGGATGGCGGCGCCGTCTGACTGGCACAGGGTCACTTGAAGCCGATTTGGCTCAGCTGCAGTTCCTGATTGGTAGCAATAGTGGGCGTAAAATCGAGACGTTCGCTCACGCGACTGTGGCCAACCATGTGGAAGAGCAGTACGTCGGCGACCACTTCGTCGTGGAGGTACGCGAAGAGCTCCGACCAGAGGGCTGCACGTTCCTCGCCCGTCGCAGCGCTGGCGCGCTCGATCAGGTCGTCGACCTTCGGGTCGCTCAGGCCCGACTGCGTGCCCTGGCTGTGATACTTGAAGTACATGGAGAACACCGGATCGCCGCGAGCGTTGTCATGCTGGGCGACAATAAGCTGGGCTGGACGTCCCTCGGGGTAGGGCTTGGAGTAGTACTGCTCGTGCTCGGCCACTTCCACCATGCGCAGCGAAGCGTTGAACCCGACCTCGCTGAGCATCTGGACGATGGCTTCGCCGACCTCGGCAACGTGCGGGAAGTTCTCCGTACGGGCAATTACTTCGATCGGGGCCTTGATGTTGACGCCATCGGCTTCAGCCTCGGCCAGCCAGGCTTTGGCCTGCTCCGGATCGTAGGCGGGCGGCACGAGGTCCGGGTTCCAGCCCAGCGTGGTCGGCGGAACAATCGCGGTGGCGAACTGGGTGCCTTCCGAGAGCAGGGTTCCGATAAAGGCCTCGCGGTCGATCGCGGCGTTTAGGGCTTTGCGGACGCGGATATCACCCATCGGCTCGATCGACTGGTCGATGCGGAGGTAGACGGTTTCCGCGTTCGGGTAAGTGAAGTCGGTCGCCGGGTTCGTGGCTTCCACTTCGGTGATCTGCGGAGCGATGTCAGCTTCGCCAGTCTCAACCATCGCCGCACGAACGGCCGGATCGGAACGGAACACATAGGTCGCCTTGGTGACGGCGGGCAGCTCGCCCCAGTAGTCGTCGCGGCGCTCCAGAACGATCTGTTGGCCGGCTGTCCAGTCGGCGAGGACATAGGGGCCAGTGCCGACTGGGTTGCGCACGAACTCGAACGGCGTTTCTTCCGGCACGATTGTGACGAGCGTCATGAGCAGCGGTAGGATCGGTTGCGCGGGCTCGGCCTTGATGTTGATCGTGTGCGGATCGACGATGTCGAAGCTCAGCTCGGTATCAGCGAAGTAGCGCTTGCTCTCGCAGGTGATCTGATCGCTGAACACGCGTTCGAAGGAGTGCTTGACGTCGTTGGCGTCAAAGTCAGTGCCATCTGAGAACTTTACGTTCTGGCGCAGCTTGAACTGCCAGGTACCATCGCCCAGATCTTCCCAGCTTTCGGCGAGACGGCCCATCAACCCCTTGTCGCCGCGCACGTCAAGCTCTGTGAGTGTCTCGCTGATGTTCTGCATGATCACGCGGCCGATGTTCGAACGGGTCGCCATGCACGGCTCAACCAGGTCGAGTTCCTCGCTCAGGACTACGGTGATGTCGGTGTTCGCCTGGGCATAAACCGGGGCGCTGAAAGTCGATGCCAGCAAGGCACCTAGTAAGATAGCTTTGAATTGCACGTTTACCTCCCGTCGTGAGTACGGATCGGCAGGGATGCCAATGCCCGCGGGCCGGTTATTCGACCCTCGCGAACTATCGGGGAAACCCGTGCGAGTTGTCAATTGTAATCTTCTGTCGCATCTGTTGGCTGGCTTACGGTAAAAATAGATTTGGAATATCAAATAGATAGAAAATGATCGCGATTGAAATTCTCAATATGGCCCGATTTGGAACTTGACAACATGTCGTTCCAAGTGGAGTTTGGCGAGCGAAGTTGACACCCGGAGGAGTCATGCTGCCCACTGAAATAGCTGCACGGATGGATGGCGTATTGCGCCCCGGAGAGAACGGGCAGCTCGAAGCCTTTCTGCCTTCGCCCAAGGTGCAGAACCACGCCGCGTTCCTGGCCACGCTGGACGATGGTACGCTCGCCTGCGCGTGGTTCGGTGGCACGCTGGAGGGCAAGGCGGACATCTCGATCTACGCGTCGGTGATGCGTCCTGGCGTGGACGTCTGGGGAGCATGGTCTCAACTGAGCGACGATCCCGAACGTTCCGAACAAAACCCCGTCCTCTGGAGGAATGGCGAGGGCAAATGGCAGCTCCTTCACACGGCCCAGCCGGCTGGGAACCAGGACGAGTGCCTCTTGCGCGCCCGCGAGGTCTTCTTTGACGGCGAAAGGCTCACCGGCGGTGTACCGCGCACAATTGGCCTTCCACTTGGCTGCTTCATCCGCGGGCGCTTCGTGCGCCGCAAGGACGGCGCATGGATGATGCCGATCTTCCGTTGTGTGTCCCGGCCGGGCCAGCGCTGGAACGGTAGCCACGACAACGCCGCTGTCGGCGTCAGCCATGACGAAGGTGAGACCTGGACGCTTGAGGAAGTACCGGGCTCCATCGGCTCCGTGCACATGACCATTGTACCGCTGGATGGCGACCACATGGTTGCCTTCTACCGGCGCCGTCAGTCCGACTTCGTCCATCGCTCCGAGAGCCTTGATGGCGGCATGACCTGGTCCGCGCCTGAGCCAACCGACGTGCCAAACAACAACTCGTCCATCAACGTTATCCGGTTGAGGGACAGCCGTCTTGCCATGGCCTGTAACCCATCCTCGGCGGCAACTTCTGATGCGCGCCGCACCTCGCTATACGACGAGATCGAGGAGGGCGATGATCGCCCGGATGCGACCGGGGGCTGCAATCCCATCTGGGGTGTGCCACGCGCGCCGCTGGCGCTTTGCATTTCAGAGGATGGCGGTCGCACCTGGCCGAAGCGCCGCATCATCGATAACAGCTCGGGCGCTTGTCTTTCGAACAATTCCGAGGACGGCCGGAACCAGGAGCTGTCATACCCCTATATCCTCGAAGGCGAAGACGGCGAGCTGCACGTCGCCTATACCTATTTCCGGCGTGCAATCAAATACGTGCGTCTCCCTGCGGGATGGATCGATGGAGAAGAAGCGTGAGTCAGGTTATAGGCATCACAATGGGCGACCCCGCGGGGGTAGGGCCAGAAATCACGGTTAAGGCCATGGCCGAGATGTCCGATGCCGAACGCGCGCTGACGCGCGTTTATGGCAATCGCGGCGTGCTCGAACGGGCCTGCGAGGCGACGGGCGTTTCACTCGACCTTGACGCCGTGACGGTCGACCTCCCCATCGAAGGGCCCGAGCTTGCCTGGGGCAAGCTCAATCCGCGCGCCGGCGATGCCGCCTTCCGCTTTATCGAGAAGGCGGTGCGCGATGCCAAGGCCGGCGCCATCGGCTGCATCGTGACCGCCCCGATCAACAAGGAAGCGCTCAACATGGCGGGTCATCACTATGATGGCCACACCGGCATGCTCGCGGCGCTCACCGGCCAGAAGTCGGCCTTCATGTTGCTTGCCTCGGATAGGCTGAAGGTTATTCACGTCTCTACCCACGTCTCGCTCAAGACTGCCATCGACCGCGCAACGCCCGAGCGGATCCTCGCGACCATCCGGGCCGGGAACGAGCATCTGAAGCGCATCGGCTACGAGAACCCACGCATCGCGGTGGCAGGGATCAACCCGCATTGTGGGGAGTCCGGCCTCTTCGGCAAGGAGGACGACCTCCAGGTCGCGCCCGCCGTCGAAGTGGCCCGGGCGGAGGGCATCAATGTCGTGGGGCCGATCTCGGCCGACACCGTTTACTACCGGGCCTATTCTGGCGCCTTCGACCTCGTGGTGGCCCAGTATCACGATCAGGGGCATATCCCCATCAAACTCGTGGCGTTCGATACTGCTGTGAACGTATCGCTTGGCCTGCCCATTGACCGGACCTCGGTCGACCACGGCACCGCCTTCGACATCGCTGGCACGGGTAAGGCCAATCATGTCAACATGAAGGCTGCCATTGCCTATGCGCGGCGCCTCGTTGCGGGAAAATCTGTATGAACCCCGCAACCAATCTCCCTGTTCACGGCGTTTTCTGCGCCTCGGCTACCCCCATTCTCGAAGACGGCGCCCCGGATCACGCTGCCTTTGCCGCCCACTGCAAGGCGCTGCTGGAAGAAGGATGCGACGGCATCGCCCTACTTGGCACGACGGGCGAGGCGAACTCCTTTTCTATCGCCCAGCGTCAGGCGATCCTCGAAAACCTTATTGCCTCGGGCGTCGACGCTTCGTG
>QGUU01000265.1 GCA_003242525.1 Pseudomonadota bacterium
ACAAACCTTGTATAGCAATGTGTTGAACACGGAGAGCCGGAAGATGCTGTCGTTCCAGAGGTATTCGTAATTTTCGAGGCCGATGAAGATGCCCGGTCGGCCCACGCGCGCGTCGGTAAAGCCCAGCCAGACGCCGAGACCGAGCGGGTACGTGAGAAACACAAGCAGCAGCACGGCCGACGGAAACATGAACAACGCACTGAGAAACCCGCGCCTCTCAGTGAGGCGGGAGAGCGTAGAGGCCTGGGATGGTGCGGTGGTGGTCTGAATGGCCATCTGAAACCTGGCGTATCCGTGAATCCGTTTCGCCGACTGGCGAAACGGCAGCAACTGGATGTCTCCCCCGTTCAGGAGTGGCAGGACAGTGAGGGGCAGTGCTGAAATCGCACGTAGCGCTGCCCCTCACGTGTCACCTCGTGACACCTACTCCCCGTGAACAGGAAGAAGGGAGAAGCTACACCCGATAGTACCGGTTCGCCCGTTTCTCGGCCTCTTCCATGGCCTCCTGAGGGGTCGCCTGGCCGGTGACGGCGCGGGCGTACATGTCGACCAGCACGTAGTCGGCCATGGTGGCGGCGGAGGCATAACCGAGCGGGCCGGCATAGCCGTTCGGGCGCAGCGTCTCCGAAGCCTTGGAGTAGGCGGCCGCATTCGGGTCGGACGTCCACACCGGGTTGTCCGCGTAGGCCTTCAGCGACTGGCAGCAGTAGCCGAGCGACTTTTCGATCCAGTCGGCCATCTGCTCCTGCTCAAACATGAACTGCAGATAGGCCTTAGCGGCGTTCGGATAGGGCGTATAGTTGAAGATCACCGCAGTCGTGGTCTGGTGCAACTCCACAGACTCGCCGACCGGACCGATCGGCATATTGGTGGTGCGGATATCCGCCGCGATTTCAGCCAGCTTCGGATCGTTGTCCTTGTTTTGCTGCGCGGTGCGATAGGCCGAGATACCGTTGGCGATGACGCTGAGCTCGCCGGCCAGGAAGGCACGGTTGTTGTTGACGTCGAGCCAGCTTTCGGTACCGGGGATGAAGGTCTTGTAAAGCTCTATCGCATACTCGATCGACTTCAGCGTCTCCGGGCTGTTGATCACCACCGTGCCGCTTTCATCGACCATCTTGCCGCCGTGGCTCCACAGCAGCCAGTGGGCATAGTTGTTGCCGTCGCCGACGCCGTGGCCATGCGTGAAGCCGGCCGGGTGGCCGGTCTTTTGCAGCGCCCGGCAGAGTTCGAGGAAACCGTCGGTGTCCTTCGGGAACTCGGAGAAGCCGGCCTCCTTGACCCATGAATCGCGATAGACGATGGCGTTGCCGATGGTCGCCAGCGGCAGACCGATGAACTTGCCGTCCTTGGTGGCGTAGCCCTTGCCGCCCTCGTACCAGCCGCCATACTTGTTACCGAGATAGTCGGCGAGCTCGGTCACGTCGAGCAGCTTGTCGGGATACTGGTGCGCGTCGTCGAACCAGACCCACATGATGTCCGGGCCGGAACCGACATTCGCGGCCACTGCCGCCTTTGGGCGGATGTCTTCCCAGCTTTCCTTGTCGATGCGCACCTGGACGCCGGTAGCTTCGATGAATTTTTGGGTGTTGGCGATCCAGGCATCCTCGTCGCCCTGTACGAAGGGCGACCAGCGCAACACACGAAGAGTCGCGCCGGGCTCCGGCGTATAGTTCGGCGCCGACTGCGCATAGGCGGCTGGTGCGCCGATCAGCTTGCCGCCGGCCAGACCCGCGGCGAGGCCCGCCGTGGTGCGGATCATATCACGTCTCGTAAATTTCATGTCGTCTCCTCCTGCTTGCCCTCTTTGGTTTTCCGGGCAACCGCTTCCTCCTAGAGACGGGTGCCGGTTCCTGCGTCGAACAGATGCGTGCTGGCCAGATCAGGCAGCAGACGGATAGTCCGGCCCGGCTGGAATTCGCGACGCTCGCGGAAGTTCGCGACGATCTCATTGCCGCCGGGCGTGCGTGCGATCACCTCCACCTCCGAGCCGGTCGGCTCGACCACCGCCACGGTGACCGGGAAACCGTCGTCCGAGAGCCGCAGGTGCTCGGGTCGCATCCCGAGAACGACTTCCTGCCCGACCGATACGGCGGCATGGCCGTTGAGCGGAACGATGACGCCGTCGCCCGACTCGAAGCCCTTTTCGGTGATCCGGCCATGCACCTGGTTCATCGCCGGCGAGCCGATGAAGCTCGCCACGAACAGGTTCGCGGGGCGGTCATAAAGTTCCAGCGGTGGGCCGATCTGCTCGACCTTGCCGTCATGCATCACGACGATCTTGTCGGCCATGGTCATGGCCTCGATCTGGTCGTGAGTGACGTAGATCGTCGTGGTCTTGAGGCGCTGGTGCAGTTCCTTGATTTCGGCGCGCATCTGCACGCGCAGCTTGGCATCCAGATTCGACAGCGGTTCGTCGAACAGGAACACTTGTGGGTCGCGGACGATGGCGCGACCCATGGCAACGCGCTGGCGCTGACCGCCGGAAAGCTGGCGCGGGTAGCGCGACAAGAGGGGCGTCAGGCCCAGGATCTCGGCCGCGTTTTGCACCCGTGCATCACTATCGGCCTTGGGCGTGCCCTTCAACTTCAGCGAGAAGGCCATATTCTCGCGCACCGTCATGTGCGGGTAGAGCGCATAGTTCTGGAAGACCATGGCGACGTCGCGCTCCTTCGGCGCGACGTTGTTCACGACGCGACCGCCGATGGCGATCTCCCCACGCGAAACGCCTTCAAGGCCCGCGATCATCCTAAGCAGTGTGGACTTGCCGCAACCGGAAGGGCCGACCAGGGTGACGAATTCACCGTCGTTGATGTCAATGCTGACGCCGTGCAGGACCTCGACTGCACCGAACGATTTGTACACGTTGCGAATCGCAACAGAAGCCAAACGTTCCTCCCTGGTGGCTCTGTGCAGGCATACAGCCTAGCCACGCCATCCTTGCTGGCAGATCGTCACCTCTCCGCCAAAAAATTGCAAGGGCTGGTTGTCCGGAAGGGAAGCGAAAGCCCACGAGGCAAACCCTGCCGGTGCGTGGAGGTGGTATTTCAACTGCTCGGGCTTTGCCGTCCGCGTTGAATCTATGTCGAGCACCGGTCAGCCCTGTCGTGCGGCCCAGCCGGCAACGCAGACCGCCTTCTTGACCGCCGAGTGGAGGCCTACGCGTAGCTGATCCTCTAAATTGCGCTCAGGTCCTTGCCTCAAGGCCGTCAAGCACCCGATACCATTGGCTGAGCGTGAATACGGCCAGCTTGCGAAATGCATGAAGCGGAATGGGTTGCGGCGCGGTAACGGGGAAGGGAATCTCCTCCGGTTGGGCGCCAGATGCCAGTCGTGCCAACAGCCTGCCGATCACAGTGCAGGCTGCAACGCCGCGGCCATTGCAGCCGAGGGCAGCATAAAGATTCGGTGCGAGCACATGCATGTGTGGCAGCGTATCCTTTGTGATTGCGACCTTTCCGCTCCAGACGAATTCCAGCGGCACCTCAGCAGCCTGCGGGAAAATGCGTTCGATCGCGGCCCTCAGCGTTCGAGCATCCTCAAACCGTGGTGCGTCATCCACTGGAGAGCGCCCACCCATTACCAGTCGGCCTTCGTGATCGAGCCGGAAATAGAGCAGAAGGCGCCTTGTATCGGCGACGCCCTGACCCCCGGGCAGGATCGTATCGCGGATCGACGCCGGCAACGGCCTGGACGCCGTCTGGAAACTGGCGACAGGGATCACGGTGCGTCTCAAGCCGGGCCATAGCTTGTCTGTGTAGGCGTTCGTCGCCAGAATGGCACGAGCAGCGCGAACGCGGCCGCCCGCAGCCGTAATTTCCCAGGAGTCGCCGCTGCGCCGCAGCGCCTGCACGGGTGAGTGTGAGAATATCTTCGCACCTTCCTGGATCGCCGCTTTTGCCAGCCCACGAGCATAGGAAAGCGGCTGGAGCACGCCGCCGCGCGGATCGAGCCAGCCGCCATAATAGGCGTCGCTGCTCGATCCGATCAGCGCTGCCATTTCCGTTTTGTCGAGAAGCCGGGCCCCTACGCCGTGTGCTGCCCATTGTCGACAGCGGGGAACGACGATCTCCTCGAAAACCTTCTTGCCATGGGCACCCTGGATCCAGCCGCTGCGCCGCGCATTGCAATCGATGCCATAACGGTCGATCAGCGAGAAGACGAGATCAGCGCTGCCGCCGAACTCCTGCGTCATCCGCGATCCGAGATCCGGCCCCAGGATTGTGTTCAACTTGTCCGGATCGTGCTTGAGGCCGGCAATTATCTGCCCGCCGTTGCGGCCGGATGCCCCCCAGCCCGGTTCCGACGCTTCAAGCACGATGACTTTCTGGCCCATCTGAGCCAGATGCAAGGCCGCGCTCAGGCCTGTATATCCCGCGCCTACAATCGCGACATCGGCGGTCCGGTCGCCATTGATAGGTGAGTTGGAAGGTGGAGGAATCGCTGTCGCGGCCCACAGACTGGCGGGGGGGGGGGGGGGCCACACCCGTCTCTTTTCCATACAAAA
>QGUU01000266.1 GCA_003242525.1 Pseudomonadota bacterium
TCTTCCCGCTGTCGAACTGGACCGAACTTGATGTTTGGCAATACATATTGCGGGAGGATATCCCCATTTGCCCCCTTTACTTCGCAAGCGCCGCCCGGTCGTTCAACGCGACGGCATGCTCATCATGCGCGATGACGAGCGCATGACACTCCGGCCCGGAGAACGCATCGAGGAGCGTGTGGTCCGCTTCCGTACGCTTGGCTGCTACCCGCTGACAGGCGCCATCGAGTCGCGAGCCGATACGCTGGAGGCGATCGTTGGAGAAATGCTGACGGCACGCACCTCCGAACGCCAGGGCAGGCTGATCGATCAGGACGAAGCCGGCTCGATGGAAAAGAAAAAACGCGAAGGTTATTTCTGAAATGCTTCACATCAAGGCCGGGGAGGTGGATTCCGCCGCCAGCGTGCGCGACTATCTGGCGGCTCAGGAAAACAAGTCGCTTCTGCGCTTTCTCACCTGCGGATCGGTCGATGATGGAAAATCGACACTGATCGGACGCCTGCTGGCCGATACCAAGCAGGTCTTCGAGGATCAGCTTGCCACCCTTGAGCGCGACTCGAAACGGTACGGTACCGCGGGCAAGGACGTGGACTTCGCCTTGCTGGTCGACGGGCTTGAGGCCGAGCGCGAACAGGGCATTACCATCGACGTTGCCTATCGTTTCTTTGCGACGCCTAAGCGCAAATTCATAGTTGCCGATACGCCCGGGCACGAGCAGTACACGAGAAACATGGCGACAGGCGCCTCCACCGCTGACCTGGCGATTGTGCTGGTGGATGCGCGCCATGGCGTGATGAAGCAGACCAGGCGCCACACCTTCATCGCGTCGCTGCTTGGAATCCGCCATATCGTCCTGGCGGTAAACAAGATCGATCTGGTAGGTTTCGACCGAGCCGTGTTCGAGCGCATCGAGCAGGATTACCGGGCTTTTGCAGCCGGGCTCGGCTTTGTCTCCATCGCGGCTATCCCCATTTCTGCCCGTTTCGGCGACAATGTCACTGCACGCTCGTCTCATACGCCATGGTATGAGGGTCCCACCCTGGTCGGGCATCTGGAAACGGTTGAAGTCGACAGCGCCGCAGCAGAGTTGCCGTTCCGCTTTCCGGTCCAATATGTCAGCCGGCCGCATCCCGACTTTCGTGGATTCGCTGGGACCGTGGCTTCGGGCTCCATAGCCAGGGGCGAGGAGGTGGTGGTCGCCAAATCGGGCAGGACCACGCGGATCAGGCGCATCGTGACGCAGGACGGCGATTTGGAACGAGCTTCGGCCGGCCAGGCGGTCACCATCCTGCTGGAGGACGAGGTGGAGGTTTCGCGTGGCAACATGCTCGTGCCGCCTACCGCCCGGCCACATGTGGCCGACCAGTTTGCCGCCAATGTCGTCTGGTTCGGCGAGGAGCCTCTGCTGGCTGGTCGGTCATATGTCCTGCGCACCGGAACGGATGCGACGGATGCCACCGTCACGGCGCTCAGGCATCGCATTGATGTAAACGATCTGAGGGAGGAGCCGGCGAAGACGCTGGAACTGAACGGCGTGGGCGTCTGCACCATCGCCACCCGTGCGCCGATTGCTTTCGATGCGTTCGGCCAGAACAGGTCCACCGGCGCCTTCATCCTCATAGATCGCATCACCAACGCAACGGTCGGGGCGGGGATGATCTTGCATCCGCTGCGCCGCGCCGAAAACATCCACTGGCAGTCGCTGGACGTCGACAGGCGGGCGCGCTCGCGCCTCAAGCATCAGCGTCCGGCCGTGGTCTGGTTCACCGGCCTTTCGGGCTCGGGCAAGTCAACGGTAGCGAACCTTCTTGAAAAGAAGCTTCATGCGGCCGGACGCCACACCTACCTGCTGGATGGCGACAATGTGCGTCACGGGCTGAATCGCGATCTCGGCTTCACCGAGGCTGACAGGGTCGAGAATATCCGCCGCGTCGCGGAAGTGGCAAAGCTGATGGCCGATGCCGGGCTGATCGTCATTGTCTCGTTCATCTCGCCTTTCCGGGCCGAGCGCCGTATGGCGCGCGAACTGATGGAAGATGGCGAATTCGTCGAGGTGTTCGTTGATACGCCGTTCGAGGAATGCGTGCGGCGCGACCCGAAGGGGCTTTACGCGCGGGCGCTTAAGGGCGAGATAAGGAACTTCACCGGCGTCGACTCGCCCTATGAAGCGCCGGAAAATCCCGAGATCCGGCTTCAGACGACGAACCGTTCGCCAGAAGAGATGGTGGAAATCGTAGAGAAATGGCTGATTGAACGTGACCGTGCAGAAGATCTCTACGAAAGCGGCGCCGGCATCTGACGACAAGGCGGTCCTTGCCATCTTCGAACAATTGGCTCTTGAGGCCGGCCGCGCAATCATGCGCGTTTTTCACGAAGGCTGCACGGTGGAGGAAAAGGCGGACACCTCGCCTGTCACCGAGGCCGATCGCGAAAGCGAAGCCATCATCCTTGCCGGCCTTCGGGCTGCATTCCCCGGCACGCCCTGTGTAGCCGAGGAGGAGGCTGCTTCGGGCGTGACGCCGGTTGAGATCGGTGACGAGTTCTTCCTCGTGGATCCGCTGGACGGAACCAAGGAGTTCGTCAAAAGACGAGCCGAGTTCACGGTCAATATCGCCTTGATCCGCAGCGGCGCGCCGACGCTCGGGGTCGTTTTCGCCCCCTGCAGCGGACATTTCTTCTCCGGCCGTCCTGGCCTGGCTGAGCGGCTTGCTGTTGACGATGAGTTTCGTATTGCCGGCCGCAGTCCGGTAAGGGTCAGCCCTGCCGCCAACCCGTTGCGCGTGGTGGTCAGCCGTTCCCACAACACTCCCCAGACGGAGGCCTATGTCGCCGCGCTGGAGGCAGCCGAACTGGTATCTATCGGCTCGTCGCTGAAATTCTGCCTCCTGGCGAGCGGGGAGGCGGACCTTTACCCCCGTTTCGGGCGCACCATGGAATGGGACACCGCAGCCGGCGATGCCGTGCTTCGGGCCGCTGGCGGCAGCACAACCACGCCGGATGGCAGGCCGCTGGTCTATGGCAAGCGGGGCAGACCCGGAATTGCCGATTTCGTTAATCCGGATTTCATCGCCAGGGGCGGATAGGGCGCCCGTCTTCGCCTATTCCGCCGCCCGTACCGAGTTCGAGCCGATATAGTTGCGGATCGTTTCGATGATGCGATCCTGATCGTCCGGGCTGAGATAAGGGTGCATGGGAAGGCAGAGGATTCGGCCGGGGAGCTCCTCCGATACGCGAAGGCCTGTCGGTGTGCGTGGAAAGTGTCGATAGGCCGTCTGCTGGTGCAACGGTTTGACATAGTAGATGACCGACGGGATGCCCTTCTCCTGCAGATGTGCCTTCAGCCCGTCCCGCTTTGCAGTTTCGATGGCATATTGGGCCCAGGCCGAGCGGCCTTCCACGGGATTGCTGGCGGCCTTGACGATGTCACCCAGACCTTTGGCGTAGCGGTCCGCGACCAGGCGGCGCGCTTCCATTTCTTCCTCAAGAATGGCGAGCTTCTCGAGAAGGATTGCCGCCTGCAGCGTATCCAGGCGTGAATTTATGCCGACATGGATATTGTCGTACTGCGTCTCGCCCTTTCCGTGGAAGGCAAAGGAGCGCAGCCGTTCGGCAAGGTCCGCGTCATTCGTGAACATCGCCCCGCCGTCGCCATAGCAGCCGAGGGGCTTGGCAGGATAGAAGCTGGTGCCGGCAACATGGCCGAAAGAGCCGCACATGGTTCCGCCGCCGGCCGATCCGCCTATGGACTGGGCGGCATCCTCGATGACGAGGAGCCCCTCGCGTTCTGCAATTGCCATGATCGCGCTGTAGTCGGCCGCCAGTCCGAAAAGATCGACCGGGATGATGGCCTTCGGAACGAGCCGTCCCTCCTTCCTTATCATGTCGATTGCCGCTTCGAGGCTGGCAACATCCAGATTGTAGGTTTCGGGGTCGACATCGACGAAAACAGGCTCTGCCTTGGCCAAAGCCACCACTTCAGCCGTGGCGGCAAAGGTGAAGCTCGGCACGAAGACCGCGTCTCCCGGCCCGATGCCGGAAGCGTAGAGCGGCAGGAGCAGCGCATCCGTGCCATTGGCGCAGGCAACGACATGCCGGACGCCGACATAGGTGGCAAGCTGCTGCTCAAACTCGGCCACCTGGGGCCCGAGTATATAACGCCCGTCCTCGACGACGCGATCGATCGCCGCCTTCAGTCTGTCGCGGATTCTATCGCGTTGCGCGCCAAGGTCGATGAATTGCATGATTGTCTCGTATCTGATTTTTCGCGCCGCTGGTATCAGAGATAGGTCCAGGCGAAAAGCCTGCAATGGCGTGGCGGTTACGAGAGGGAGCGCGCTCGGACGGCCAATTCAGGCGTCCTTTCCGATTTCATGTCGCCAGGGTGGATTGGCGCCGGCACGAGACACGGTTATTGCGGCGCCTTTTCCTCCCACGGACAGGGCCCGAGTATCCCCTTTTTCCTCCAAGCCCGAAAT
>QGUU01000267.1 GCA_003242525.1 Pseudomonadota bacterium
CTGCCTCATCCGGGTGGCCCTCCGCTGCGGCTTTACAGCGTTTCCCCGGAGCAGCACCTGGAACCTCAGGAAAAACATGCGGCCGGCCCGCCAATAGAGATCTTGACCGCGCGCGAACGCCAAATACTGGATCTCGTCAGTGCCGGGTTGAGCAATCCCGCCATCGCGGGGCGACTTCACCTGAGCGAACATACGGTCAAGCGCCACGTCGCCAACATCCTCCTGAAGCTGGAGTTGCCAAGTCGCACCGCCGCAGCGGCGGCCGCGGCCAGACGGCAGCCCATTTGATACCGCGGCAATGGCTCGATCGGGCCAGACGCAAAATGGCGCCTTCGGGCGAAGCGAAGAGCCTTCCTTGCTGCCAGACTCCCATCCATGCCCGGAGCCGGTCGGCACCTGGACGCAGCGGCGCCATCCAGCCCGGCGACGCTGCTTTTTCTCTAGCCGAAGGAGAACGAGAATGCTTACCGCAGAAGAAACAGTGAATAGCGACGCCATCAAACAAGCCATCGAATCCCGTGACGGACGCCGTCTTGCGAGCTTCTATGCCGACGACGCCTATCTGCGCGTGATCGATCGCAACAATCCACCGAGCCGACCCCGGGAGGTGCGAGGCAAAGCAGACATTGCGACCTTCTGGGATGACATTTGCAGCCGTGCAATGACTCACAAGGTGGACGCAAGCGTTGCCGGCGACGATCGGCTGGCATTCAGCCAGGCCTGCGCCTATCCCGACGGCACCCGTGTCTTCTGCCTGGCCATGCTTGACCTGAAGGACGGCAAGATCGCCAAACAGACCGTCGTGCAGGCTTGGGACGAATGAGGCACGCGAAACGTGCCAGGGTTCAGACCCGGTGCACCACGCAGATTTGTCTTCGGGTCTGAACCAGTTCGCCGCGGCGGTTGCTTATGTAGCGTCCGCCGCGGCACATATCGTCGTTTGTTTACAAGATTTTGCTGCCCGCTTTTCAACGGGTATCAAAATTCCTGCTCTGTCAGTTTTCTGGCGCGATACCGATCAATCCTTGGCGTCGTCTGGATGGCCGAGATTGACGAAAAAGCCACCAAGGTACTGGACTTCCGGCGCATTGGGGTCGCCAGCGGGCAGGCGGGCCTCCACTTCGGCGCGATGGGCCTCGGTGCTGTCCTGTGGCTGAAATCCGATATGGCCGGCAAGGCGGTTATCCACCATCCGGTGACGGTTGTTCGAAGTGCCGAAAATGATCGAATGCGCTACGCGCGGCGCCGTCAGGCTGGCCGTTACCAAGCGGACGCAGTCATCGAAGGTCAGCATCGACCAGAGATGGCGACGGTCGGTGTACTCATCGAAGGAGGAGAAGATGCGTGCACAAACCGTCTCTATTCCGAACTTGTCCCAGTAAAGGCGGCCGAGATCCTCAACGAAACATTTGGAAAGGCCATAGAGGCTGTCCGGCCGGTGGGGAGCACTCGCGTCGATATTGTCTTCCAGGCGATGATAGCCAATCGCATGCACGGATGATGCATAGACGATGCGCCGGACACCGTTCCTCCTGGCACCTTCATAGATGTGGTAGCTGCCGCGTATATTGGCGTCGAGGATGGTTTCCCATTTGGTTTCCACCGGTGCGCCACCGAAATGGACGATCGCGTCCACGCCTTCGGTCATCTTGAAGACGGCCTCGGCATCGGCGAGATCGCAGATTACCGCTTCCTCATTGGGTTGGAGGTCTTCGATCTCCACACGGTCCGAGACGCGGATGCGGCGGGCCAGAGGCGCCAGCCCCCGCCTGAGTTGCGTGCCAAGACGGCCGGCGGCGCCGGTCAGGAGAATTGTGTCGAAATGCGGGTTCATAGGGCAGCCTCAGCAGGTTCAAGGGCGGCCACGGCCCGTCCGATGCGGGCGATGGCCTCCTTCAGGATTTCATCGGAGGTGGCGGTGGAAATCCGGAAGAACGGAGACAGGCCATAGGCAAGGCCGGGCACGGAGCTTACATGCCCTTCTGCCAGAAGGTAGTTGGAAACAGCGACGTCGTCCTTCAGCACCTCGCCCTTCGGCGTGCGGCGTCCGATCAGGCTCTCGCAGCCGATATAGGCATAGAAAGCACCTTCCGGCGGGGAAAGCGTCAGTCCCTCTATTCCTGCGATCCCGGAGACGACCAGGTCACGCCGGCGCTGGAAGGCAGTCCGGAACTCTGCGACGCAATCCTGCGGGCCGGTGAGGGCGGCCAGCGCCGCTGCCTGCATAGGAGCGGCCACGGAAGTGCAGGATTGGCTTTGGATCGTGCTCATTGCCTTGACGAGCGGGGCAGGGCCCGCGCCATAGCCTATGCGCCAGCCTGTCATGGCGTAGGCTTTAGCCACTCCGTTGACGATCAGCGTCCTGTCCTTCAGGCCGGGGCATGCCTTGCCGAACGAGACGAACTTGCGGCCGTCGAACAGAATGTGCTCGTAAATCTCGTCGGATAGGATGAGCACTTGCGGATGCTTCTCAAGGACGGCACCTAGCGAGGCCAGGTCCGATTCCGAATAGACCGCGCCGGAAGGATTGCCCGGCATGTTGAGAAAAAGCCACTTGGTCCTTGGGGTGATGGCCTTCTCAAGAGACTCGGCAGTGAGGCGGAAGCCATCTTTGGCGCCGCATTCGACAATGACGGGCACCCCACCGAGGAGCTTGGCCATTTCGGGATAGGAGACGAAATACGGGGCAGGGAGTATGACCTCGTCACCGTCGTTCAGCGTCGCCATCAGCGCGTTGAAGATGATCTGCTTGGCGCCATTTGCCACAACTATGTCGTCGGCATTGTAGTCGAGCCCGTTCTCCCGCCGGAATTTATCGGCCACCGCGGCGCGCAGGGTCGGTGTACCGGCTGCGGCCGTGTAAAGGGTTTCGCCCGCGAGCGCGGCCTTGTAGGCGGCTTCGGTGATATGAACGGGTGTTGGGAAGTCTGGCTCGCCCAGGCTGAGGTCGATCACGTCGACTCCCGTCGCCCTGAGTGCCTTGGCGGCCTGGGATGCAGCCATCGAGGCGGAGGGCTTTACGACCGAAAGACGGTTCGCGACATAGCTCATTCTGCTTTCTCCAACAGGTAACCCTTCGATCGGTCATTCGCGCGAGCCTCTGGCGCACGCTTCGCCGGATCGCCATAACCGCCGCCGCCCGGCAATTCCAGTATCAGGCGCCTGCCGGCCGGAACATGCTGCCAGCCCTTGGGACGAAGGCGGGTGCCGTCGTCAAGACGTACAACTCCGGGCGCGCCATTTTTGCCCCCATTGCGACCCTTGGGCGGGTGGCCAACACGGTCGAACATGGCCGAGAAGTCGAATTCATGGCCTTCCATCGGCGCAATCTCGATCACCTGCCCGAGTCCGCCGCGATATTCGCCGTCGCCTCCGGAGCCGGGTCGCAGCTCCTTGCGCCAGATGACGATGGGGCCGGTGTGTTCGGTGGCCTCGATGGGCATGGTGTGAACGCCGGAAGGGAACGCCGTTGCGGACAACCCGTCCTGATCGGGCCGCGCGCCCATGCCGCCGGAGTTGAACATCAGCACTTCTGCGCGGCGTCCTGCCGTTCCCTCGACCGGCCGCACGGAAATGTGGATGTTCCACAGCGCGCCTGCGCTTTCCGCGAGGATCTTGCCGGGCAATGCCTTGGCTAGCGCCCCGAGAACCAGATCCGGCACCATGTGGCCGAATATATGCCTGAGCGCAACAGGCGCGGGTCGGACTGCATTCAGTATGTTGACCGGAGACTGCACGGTAAAGAAGGCGAGGGAGGCGGCATTATTGGGAATATCCGGAGCAACCACGCATTTCAGCGCGTAGGACGCGTAGGCCTTGCTGTAGATGATCGGGCAGTTTATGCCCCACCGGCTCATCGGGTCGGTGCCGGTGAAGTCGACATCCAGATGATCGTCGTGAACGGAAACCGTCGCCGCCAGCTTGACCGGTTCATCATAGCCATCCGTCACCAGTTCGTTCGACCAGCTTCCCTTGGGCAGGGCGCTGATCCTTTTGCGCATTGCGTCGCGGGTACGCGAAAAGATGAACTCGCCGAGTCCGTCGAGCGAGGTGAGGCCGACCTCCCTCATCATGTCCACAAGCCGGCGATGGCCAACCTCGTTGCAGGCCGCGAGAGAGTAGAAGTCGCCGATCACCTGGTTGGGCTCGCGGACGTTTGCACGCAGGATTCTCACCAGATCGAGATTGACCTTGCCCTTCTCGGCGAACTTCATGATCGGGATCTGGATGCCTTCTTCGTAGACCGACTTGCCGTCCGCCCCGAAGCCGCGCCCGCCGACATCCACGACATGCGCCGTGCACGCAAAGAACGCCACCAACTCGCCATTGAGGAATGACGGTGACACCATGGTGATGTCATGCAGGTGGCCCGTCCCCTGCCAGGGATCGTTGGTGACGTAGGTGTCGCCCTCGAACATATTCTCGCGGGGGATTTCGTTCATGAACTGGAGCACGGCTTCGGCCATGG
>QGUU01000268.1 GCA_003242525.1 Pseudomonadota bacterium
TTGCCGGGTGGGGCTTAGAGCACTCCGGGGGAAGGGGGGGTGGTGGCGATCCGTTTGGGGCGTTTTTACGAGGTGGTTCCGGGGTGCGCAGGATCTTGAAGGGATGCAGATGTCGCAGGTGCGCGTAATTTCCGATGCGGTGCCGCCAGCACAGGCTACCTGGCCGAAGCCGAAGCTGCTGCTGCCAGCCAGCGCGGCTCTCGGTCTCATGTTGGGCTGTGCGCTGGCCTTGATGATGGGACCCCAAGCCGAGTCGAGCGCAAGATCGTTGGGCAAGCTCTTGCCGAAAGGAAAGATGCCGGGGGTCTCCCGGGCCAACGTATCCGATAAGAGCGTGCCCGAACTGCCCATGCTGGGAGCCATACGGTTTCCTGCGGCAGAGGGCGGTTGCGCCGGCGGCATACGCGCGCTGAAGGCGGAGATGCAGCGCTTTCGGAACGCCGAACTGCTGCGTTCGGTGGAGCAGATGCTCATGGCAGTTACCGATCGCCTGCGGCCGGGCGTCCAGCCGCCTTTTGTGCTCCTCGTCTCATCGCTGCGGGGCGGCGGTGAGCGCCATATGGCAGCCGCGGCACTCGGCATCGGCCTCGATCACATCCATCAAAATGTCCTTGTGGTTGATCTTGTAAGGCCTGCGACGCAGCAGACGTCGCCCACACTTGCCGGGTTGCGCGCCAGTCCCTTCATCGATCCGTCGAGCGGCCTGCGTACAATGGTCGTGGATGCGGGCGCGGCCATGGCGCTGAGCGATGCGGAAGCGGAGTCTCTCATGGGCCAGTGGCTCGCCCGGGCCGGCGCGCCGGTGGATTTCGTTATCGTCATCGACCAGCCTTTCGGCGGTCCGGGTCGTAGCGCCGGGTTTGCGGCGCGGGCGGACCTTATCGTCTTTGCCCTCGCTCCGGCAGATCAGGAATCCGGCAGTATGTGGTTGCGCGATCGGCTTGCGCCAGAGGAGCGCGCCCGCAGCACGACCATGGTCGTCGACATGATGCCCGATGGGGCAAACGGCGACGTTTCGCCGGCGCGCCTTGCGGCCATTCCCCAAGGTCGACGGCGTGCGGGTCCGGCCCGAGGCTGACCGCCCATGGCAGGCCACCGGCCCATTCTGGCCTCGCCAGTCACACGCCGGCATGTAGCGGCGATGATTGCTGCTGGTCTTGTTCCCTTTCCGGCGGTCTCCCGCGCGCGGAGCGCCGAAGCGGCCGCACTGCCGCCGGCCTTGGCGCGGGGCTTCAATCTTCCCGGCTGGACAGACCATGAGCAGGGAATTGCCCCCGCACGGGCGGTGCTGGAAAGGTTGCATGCGCTGGGATTCTCGTCGATCCGCCTGCCCGTTGCTGCCGATCCCCTGCTTGGCGACCGCGAAGCGGCCCGCGCCATGCTGCGCCGGATAGGCGATGCAATTGCGCTCTCCATCGCCGCGGGTTTTGCCGTGGTGCTTGACCTGCATCCCGCGGGAGCCTTCGCCGCCAGACTTAGGGAAGATATTTCCGAGGGTGCTCGCCTCGCCATTGCCGCCTGGACATTGTTGCGTGACGTCGTAGCCAATTTTCCTGACGACAAGGTCTATGCCGAACTGCTGAACGAACCGCCTCTGGAGCAGGCGGACTGGATGCGGCTGCGCGATGAACTGGCGCGGGTGATACGTCATGCATGCCCGCGCCATGGGATCGTCTGGGGGCCGGCGCGCTATCAGGGGCTGTGGGAATTGGCACAAACCACGCCGCTTGCCGACGCGCGCGCTATCGTCGCCGTGCATTACTACTGGCCGATGGGCTTCACCCATCAATGCGCGAACTGGGATGGTTCGGCGCTTGGTCGCATTTCCGGCCTGCCCTTCCCGGCGGCAGAGGATACGCCGGCCGTGGCGCGTCTTCGCCAAAACCTGGAGACCGCCGGTGACAGGGAAGCGCTGGCCATGCTGGAGGATGCCTTTTCCCAACCCTGGAGTGCGGAACGCATCGCCGCGGATTTCAGAATGCTCGGCGAATGGGCAAGAGCCCAGAACTGTCCTGTCGTGGTCGGCGAGTTCGGTGTGCTCGATTTTTGCGTCGATCCGCAAAGCCGGGCGAATTGGGTGCGTGCGGTACGCCAGGCGGCCGAGGCGAACGGCATTGGCTGGACCTATTGGGAACTCGACCAGGGTTTTGGCTTCATCAGGAGCCGGCTGGACACGGAAGGCTTCAACCTGTCCATGGTCGAAGCGCTGACCGGAGGAGGCGCGTGATGGCCTCCTCCCATGCTCCTGACCGAACTCTCTCCGGAAACCTGCCGTCCCCCACCGTGGAGGCGGCCCTCCAGGTCTTTGTCGCCCTCGCCGTCACCATAGTGTCGGTTTCATGCTTTGCCGTGTCGATCATCTTCGGTGTCGTCGCGACCTTCTTCATGACCCTCGCCGTCGTGAATGTGCTCCCCTGGATGGCGCCGGTCGTGGTCGTCTGCACCTTCCTGTACCAGAATGTCGTGGTGGCGTGGTTCACGCCCTACATTCCCGACAATAACGCCTTCGACGCGTTGCGCGGCGCCAATTTCATCGTGGTCATGACGGCCTATGGCGCCTTCTTCCTCGCTTCGCTCGGAGCGCGTGTGCGGGCCATCGCCCCATTGCGGCCATGGCTGCTGTGGGCGATCGCGGTCGCGGCTGTTGTGACGCTCTATCTGATGCTGGGCGTCGCGCGCGGCAACGCCAAGGACGCGATTCTCTATTTCCGCAACACCATAATACCCCTGGCCTGCTTTCACATCGCCATCGTTGCGGCCAGCCTGTACCGCATCGACCTGCACAGGGCGCTGCTCTGGCTGGGAGCGGGTATCGTCGTCTATGGCTATTGCGAACTGTTCTTCACGCTGGACTTTCTCAGCCTTTTCAACGGCGACCTCTATATTCAGAGAGCGATCAAGCGCCAGATCGAAAGCGGCGCCTTCGAAAAGACCTTGCAGGAAACCGGCTATGTTGTCCGCGGCTTGCAGGACGTGATGACAACCGCCTTCTTCAACACGCCACTGTTCGCAGACATCATGCCGCGAGTGTTTCGCATCGGTGGGCCGAACTACCACCCCATCAGTTTTGCCTATGCGCTCGGCATCATGGCGCTGTGGCTCCTGTTCCGGGGGAGGTGGCTGCTGCCTTTGGCCGCGCTGCCCCTGCTGCTCGTGATAGGTTCCAAGGGCGCGATGTTCCTGGTGCTGGTTGGGCTTTTCGTGCAGATGGCGCGCCGCCCCTTTGGCCCCCGGCTGACGACCCTGGGCGTTGTCGCAATGGCAGTCACATGGGTAGCGGCGGCCATTGCCTATGGTTCCACCCATGGCGACTACCATGTCCTGGGCTTCCTGGCCGGACTGCGTGACTTCCTCCGCAATCCGGCAGGGCAGGGCCTGGGCTTCGGCGGAAATCTCTCTTCAACCAGCCTCAACCTGGACTGGGGCCAGGCGCAGGCAATGGGCGCGACCTCCATTCCCGTGGAAAGCGCGATCGGTGTCATGCTCTACCAGATGGGGGTCGGCAGCGCCGTGTTCTTTGCATTCCTGGCAGCGCTTGCCATGGCAGCGCGCCGCCAGATCCTGAACAACGGCAATACCGACTTCTGGTTCGCCTTCGTCGCCGTCGTGGCGATCTCCGCCAATGCCGTGCTTCAGGAGGAAGCCTTCTACTCGCCGCTGGCGCTGGGCTTTGCGCTGCTGCTCACCGGCGTCGCGATGGGAACCTCGTTGCGGACCTCGACCTGGAATGCGAGGCCGCCGGCGCGCCGCTATTCGGCCCCGTACAGCAACCCGCTTGTGTCGAACTCCGGCTTGCGGCCGGCGACCAGATCGGCCAGCAGCTTTCCCGAGCCGCAGGCTGTCGTCCAGCCAAGATGGCCGTGGCCCGTATCAAGATAGAGGTTTCGGTAGCGCGCTTGCCCGATCACCGGCACCGAACTCGGCATCATCGGCCGCAGGCCCGCCCATAGCTCGGCCTTGTTCTCGTCGAATGCGCCGGGAAACAGTTCACGCGCCGTCCGCAGCATTGCGGCGAAATGCGCCGGCTTGTGGCTGCGGTCGAAGCCGGCAAACTCGGCCGTCGAGGATATGCGCAGCCGGTCGCCAAGACGGGAATAGCCGATCAGCTTGTCCTCGTCGGCACCGCCCATGGTTGGACCTCTGGCCGGGTCGTCCAGCGGGATCGTCGCGGCATAGCCCTTGACCGGATAGACCGGCAAGTCGATGCCGTATCTGCGGCCGAACAGCCCGCTTTCCGGGCCCAGCGACAACACCACCGCATCACCTGCAATGGCCCCGGCGGAGGTGCGCACGGCGGTTACCCGGTCGCCCTCGATGTCGAGGCCATCCACGGTCGTTCCAAGGCGGAAGACGACGCCGAGCCTGTCGCTTGCCCATGCGGCCAGCCTTTCCGTGAACTGGCGTGAATCCCCGGTTTGGTCGATCGGTGAGTAG
>QGUU01000269.1 GCA_003242525.1 Pseudomonadota bacterium
CGGCCGATATGTGCCAGCATTCTAAGTTGGCGCGAAGACAGCGTGCCGTAGGGAATGGCCACGCGCAGCATATAGGCATGAAGCTGCAGATAAACGCCATTCATCAACCTGAGCGGACGGAACTGTTCCTCGGTGATCTCACCCGCCAGCCGGCGCTCCACCTGATCGGTGAACTGGGCAATGCGGGCCCGGACAAACTCCTGGTCGAACTCGTCGTAACGGTACATGGGTTCTTTCCCGCTTAGCTATGCCGCGATGCGGCGTGCCTGCTTGCCAAGGTCATTGCGCACCGTCGGACCTGCGGCGCGGATGCGCTCACGCAGCCGCAGCGGACGGATGGTTCCGTCGACGACCTCGACATCGATGATGGCCACGTCGAGCACCAGATTTGCTTCGAACGCGGCCTTCCCGATCGCCTCCAGACGGGCTTCCGCTTCCTTGTCCGTGGCGATTTCGGCGCCTTCGATGGTTTCGTTCCAGGCGCCGTTGCCCCACCAAAGGCACTCCCCATCGGTAAGGCGGTTTGCCGTGAGGATTTTCATGTCATCGCTCCTTCCGCTACCGGGGCCGGCGTTTTCCGCTCGCGCACGGCAAGGGGCTCGGATCGCGCAAGATCCGCACCCGCGACCGCATCCCCGATGATCGTCATGACAGGTCCGGCAAGATCGCTTCGTGCCTCCAGCGAAGGCAGGTCGGCCAGCGTGCCATGGAAGCGCCTTCGGCCGGGGAGGCTCGCATTCTCCACCACGGCAACGGCCGTGTCTGGAGACAGGCCCGCTTCGATCAGCCGGCCCGCCACCTCCGCTGCGACCGAGCGGCCCATATAGACGGCGACGGTGGCGCCCGAGATTGCAAGCTTTGCCCAGTCGGGAAGCGTGCCACCCTTGAGATCGTGGCCGGTTGTGAACACCATGGAAGAAGTGACACCACGCAGGGTAAGGGGCAGGCCGAAATCGGCAGCAGCCGCGAAAGCGGCAGTGATGCCCGGAACGACTTCATGGGAGATGCCGGCATCGCGCAGCGCTGCCATCTCCTCGCCGGCCCGTCCGAATACCAAAGGATCACCGCTCTTCAGCCGCACGACCCGCTTGCCGGCGCGGGCGAGCGAAACCAGCAGCGCGTTGATCTCGCCTTGGCTTCTGGAATGGCACCCCTTGCGCTTGCCCACCGGCAGCCGCTCGGCGTCCCGCCGGCCCATGGCGACGACAGCCTCGGGCACCAGCGCATCATGGACAATAACATCTGCCTCCATGAGCAGGCGCTGTGCCCGAAGGGTCAGAAGGTCCTCGGCGCCCGGCCCTGCACCGACCAGCGCGACATGGCCTTCGGCAGGTCGCTGCGAAAGTAGCAGTTCCGAGGCCGATTCAAGGGCAAGTCGCATGTCGCCGGCAGCAGCAGCCCGTGCAGGCGCGCCGGCAAAGAAATCGTTCCAGAACCTGCGCCGCGATCCCTTGGGCAAAAGCCGCTCGGCCGCTTCGCGCAAGGAGGCGGCAAGTGACGCAAGCGACCCCAGCGAGGGGGCCAGCATCTGGTCGATGCGAGCACGGATCATCTGGGCCAGAACCGGACCAGCACCCTCCGTGCCGATGGCAACTGCCACAGGAGCGCGGTTGACCAGCGCTGGAGTGAAGAAATCGCAAAGGTCGGGGCGATCTACGGCATTGACAAGAATGCCATGCCGGCGGGCGTCAGCGCTCACGCGCCTGTCCAGCGCCGCATCGCCGCTGGCTGCGAAAACCATGGCCGCGCCCCTGACATGTTCCGGGGCATAGGCTGCATTGATATGGTCCGCTCCGTTCTGGCCGATCCACGCCTGCAATTCGGGCGACGCATCTTCCGTCACGATGCGTATCCGGGCACTTGACTGGCCGAGCAGCCGTGCCTTAGCAAGTGCTTCCTCGCCGCCGCCGACGATCACGACCACTGCGCCCTCCAGTTTCAGGAAGACGGGAAAGGCGTTCAGCTTGTGCGCGTTCTGCTGCATTGCGGAGTCCCGAACAGGCCCGCTTTTCTAGCCTCGCGACCATGTCGCTTGAAGAAACCCACTCGCGCCGGCTCATGGCGAAGGAAATCGGTTTTCCGTGAGGTCCGAGCCCGCGAGCAAAAAAATCCCGGCCACGTCTGGCCGCCCTGACGGCGTGCGGAACGTTCGCCGCACGGCAGCGTTTGCAAACCGGGCTTTGCCAGCTGCAATCAACGGAAAGGTGACACCATGGAACGCTTGGTGCTCAAGCACGGGTTATGGATTGTCGTTGCCGATGGCGAGAAGGCGCTATTCCTGAAGAATGAGGGCGATGCGAAGTTTCCCGATTTCCAGGTCGTACGCGCGATGGAGCAGGACAATCCCGCCACGCGCGAGCAGGGCGCCGAACGCCCCGGCCGCCACAGCGATGGCCCTTCGCCACATAATAGCGCCTATGACGAAACGGATTGGCACAAGCTCAACAAGGCCCGCTTCGCCGAGGAAATAGCGGAGCACCTTTACAAGCGGGCCCACAGGGGCGACTTCGAGGAGATCGTTATCGTCGCTCCACCGCAGCTACTGGGCGAAATACGCCGCAAGCTGCACAAGGAAGTCACCGACAGGGTAAGGGCCGAAATCCCCAAGACACTGACCAACCAGCCTGTCTGGGACATCGCACGGATGCTTCGGGAAGGGTGACGTTCCCTGATTTGAGGATCGCGCTTCTCAGCCGCCGCCCAATATGTCCAGTATCGACGTGTTCCGCTTCTTCAGCGGTCCACCGACCTCACCTGGTGGAACAGGACGGCCGATAGAGGCGGTCGGCGCATCGTCCCTGCCAGGCATGTTGAAGCGCCCGTTATCGTCTGCCTTGGCGGTTCCCACGGCGCGCGGCGGAACGGGCTTGCCTTGCGGCGCAACTGCCTGGCTCGGCGTGTTGGGCCGTTTGGCGCCCACGGTGGCCGTGGGCACCGGGGCGCGACCCTCGTCCTGAACGATCGCGCCTGGGTTCGGCTTCCAGCCTCCCGGCAGAGGCCGCACCGGGACGCCCTCATGCGCGGCGAGCATGAATTCGTGCCATGCCTGGGCCGGCAAGGCGCCACCGGTAACCTGCTTCATCGGCGAGCCGTCGTCGTTCCCAAACCAGACGCCTGTGGTGAGGTTTGCCGTGTAGCCTACAAACCAGGCGTCACGCGATTTCTGGCTGGTGCCGGTCTTGCCGGCGGAAGGCCAGCCGAAAGCGGCTTTCTTTGCGGTGCCCCCGGCATCCACCGTCCCCGCCATCATGGCGTTCATCATGCCGATCACTTCGGCACTGGCAATCCGCGGGACGTTACCTCCGTCATTTGCATAAAGCAGCTTCCCGTCGGTTGTGGTAACCCTGCGCACGAGATGGATTTCCGGCCGGTAGCCGCCATTGGCGAAAGGCACATAGGCGGCAGTGAGTTCAAGCGGAGTAACCTCGGAGGTTCCCAGCGCGATGGAGACATTCGACTGCAAGTTGGACTGAATGCCCATGCGATGCGCTACCTCGATGACCGCCTCCGGGCCCACTTCCATGGTGAGCTGCGCCGCCACGGAATTTAGCGATTTCGCAAGGGCCGTCGCCAGCGTCACCTTGCCGTAATATTTGCCGCCATAGTTTTCCGGGGTCCATTTGCCGATCTTGATCGGCGCGTCATTGCGGACGCTGGTGGGCGTACGCCCCGCTTCCAGCGCGGCCATATAGACGAAAGGCTTGAAAGCCGAACCGGGCTGGCGACGTGCCTCCGAAGCACGGTCGAACTGGCTGGTAGCGTAGTCGTAGCCGCCTACCATCGCCCGCACCGCGCCGGTATTGTCGATCGACACCAACGCACCCTGGCTGACATTGAGCTTGTCGCGATTCTTGTCGATGAGTTCGCGGATGGATTTTTCTGCGATTTTCTGCAGCGTAAAGTCGACTGTCGTATCGACGATGATGTCGCCCTGAACTTCTCCGATCAGTTCGGGCAACTCCTCCATCACGGCATCGGCGACATAGTTCTCCGACCCTGTCCAGTAGGATGGCACGCGAACTGCCGGCGCACTTCTGGCCAAGGTCAGTTCCTTGTTGGAAATCATGCCCTGCTCGCGCATGGCGGCCAAAACCAGATTGGCCCGCTCCTCGGCGGCCTTGGGATCACGCGCGGGCGAAAGGCGCGACGGCGCCTTGAGCAACCCCGCCAGCAAAGCGGCCTCGGCCAAGGTCACGTCGCGCGCGCTTTTGCCGAAATAGCGTCGGGAAGCCGCCTCGACCCCATACGCGCCCGAACCGAAATACACCCGGTTCAGATACATCTGCAGGATCTCATCCTTCGAATGCTTGTGCTCGAGCCAAAGCGCCAGCAACACCTCCTGCACCTTCCGCTCCAGGGTACGGTCGGGCTTGAGGAACAGATTCTTGGCTAGCTGCTGGGTAAGCGTGGAGCCGCC
>QGUU01000270.1 GCA_003242525.1 Pseudomonadota bacterium
CAGTACCGACAGGAGAATTGCACCAAGCGCCGCTCCGATAACGGATACATATCCGCCGGCAAGAAGCGTGCCACCCAGCAGCGGCGCAAGAAAGGAGGGCAGCAACCAGTCCTCGCCGATTGATGGTAACGCCGCTGCGAGGCGAGCCGTGACCATGACTCCGGCGATTGCGGCGATCGCACCAGACAGGGCATGAGTAATGACGATAACCCCATTCACGGGTACGCCGGAAAGCTCTGCTGCCCTGCGGTTGGCCCCGGTAGCGAGTATCTGGCGCCCAAGCTCAGAGAAATAGAAGATCGCGATGAGGATTGCCCCGACGACCGCCGCGACCAACAAGAAGGTCGAGTAGGGCCCGATACGGCCCTTGCCAAGCGCAGAGAAGGCGACCGGTAGATCGCGGAAGGCCTCGGCTCGGGTAAGGATAAACATAAGCCCGAAGTAGAGGCTTGCGGTTGCGAGCGTGATGATGAAGCTGTCCAGCCCGGTGCGCACAACCAGAATACCATTCAGGGATCCCAGCATGGCGCCGACAGCAATAGCGCCGGCGATCGCGAGCGGAATAGGCAGATTGAGGGTCTGTAGGCCGAAACCTACAGCCATTGCCGCGCAGGCGCCGATAGCCCCGAGCGCAAGGTTCATATGGCCGAGACCCAGCACCGTCATCATGCCGAACCCGATGACAATG
This sequence comes from Pseudomonadota bacterium, assembly GCA_003242525.1. GTDB lineage: Bacteria > Pseudomonadota > Alphaproteobacteria > Rhizobiales > Rhizobiaceae > Mesorhizobium. Next base: position 689 of record QGUU01000270.1, read on the forward strand.
TCGACACCGAGATTTCGCGACAGAGTGAACTGGTTAAAAGGAGACAGGAAGTTAGGTACGAGCAGGCTGGCTCCGAGTATGAGAATAACGATGACCAGAAACAGCCCGCCGGCATGAGCCAAGCGTAGCAGCCAGTCGCCTCTCGACGCAGCCCCTACCCCGGTCCCTCGGACCGGTTCAATAGTATCCGACATTGGCACTATTCACTATGATCATGAACCGTTCGGTGGCAGAGCGGGGCGGACGCGCCGCCCCGCTGCGTACGGTCAACCGCAGGTCAGATATTTATTGTCGAACGATTCAATGATGTCGTCGGCTATCGCCTTCAATTCGTCGCGATAGCTGCCAATGTTGTCCTTGCTGATCAACAGCGTGCCGCTATCGATGAAAGTCGAATTCTGCGGATTTTCATCGAATTGAGCATCGGCCTTCATCGTGCAACCTTCGAGCATGCGCTTGAGCGCGTAGCCGGCAATATAGGCCTGACCGTAGGGGTTCTGGGCCATCGTGCCCTGTATGACGCCCTTTTCGATCGCCTCGAGAACAATCGGGTCGTCATCAATGCCGATCATCTTGATGCGCCCATCGCCGAGATTCTCCAGAGCGCGCGCCGCAATCACCGAGGAGACGTAGCCGGTAGCAATTATGCCGTCGATATTGGCAGCGTTGGCGGCCAGAACGCCGTTGATCTTTGCGTCGCCGGTCTCCTGGCTATCCGTGTCCGTGACATGTTGGTAAAGAGTCACGTCTGGCCCGGCCTCTTCGATGGCCTTGTCGATCGCAGCTATCCGCAGCTGCGTGTTAGGATCGACCAGGCGGCTTCCCGCATGCATGATCGCTCCCTTGCCGCCCATCGCCTCGATCAACGCCTTGGTGCCAAGATAGGCTGACCGATATACGTCTGTTGCCAGGCAGAATTTTGCCGGGCTCGGGCTCTGCGTGCACCCGCCAATAGCGACGGAGGGTGCTCCGAACGCATCGAGTTCGGCCATCGTTTCATTCGTGCCGCTAGCGTCACCCGGGAAGATGCCGAAAGCATTGTACCCCTGCGCGGCAAGGCTTTCGATCAGCTTGTTTTGCAGGTCGAGCTGCCACTCCTGTGGCACCGCATACTGCGCCGCAGCAAGCCCGAACGCCTCCTTCGCATCGGCGGCCGCCTGCTCCCATGGAGCGAAGAAGGGGTGTGGCCCACGAGGGACCAGAGCCAGTTTCACATCAGCGGCAAACGACATGCCAGCGCCGTACACTACGCCCGCGATGACTTGCATGGATCGGAGACGACCTCATCGATCACCAGCGGGATGTGCTGATCCTTGAGGTCGACGGTCGGTCGTTATGTGAAAGCTCGACGACAGGAAACCGCTCGCCTTTTGCTTAGCGCTGCAAGCGACGAGGACGACGTCAGCGGCCAGCTGGCAGGTGCATGTCATGTTGGAGCCGACCGATCTTGACCGAGTTCGAGACGTTGCCTGAGAACCCTTCTTACATCTGTTCTTCGATGGCACGTTGACAGCAGAAGCGCAGCTTAGGTTTTGGGGAGCAGCCAGCTTCGCTCGCTAACATCCTGCAGGTTGGGGCCATCCAGGAACGTGTCAAATCTGCTCCAGTGCCTCATGATGCAGGGCCTGTGACAACTCTGCCGTTGCCTTGAGCAGTATCTGAGCCAGTTCATGTCGCCGTTTCGGCCCAAATCGGGTACTGGGGCCCGCAAAATTGATGCCGCCCAGTAACGTACCGTTGGCGCCAAATACCGGCGCCGCAACACAGCACATGTCGTCCGCAAATTCGAGGACGTCCAGGGCATATCCGCGTTCGCGGATTTTTGCCAGCTCGACTCGCAACACGGCCGGGTCGGTGATCGTTTGCGAAGCGACCTTGGGGAGCGGACGCGATAGCACCTCATCGATAAACCGTTCGCTCTGCTGGGCGAGCAGCACCTTTCCGATGGAAGTGCAGTGCAAATCAGATCGGTCGCCGACCTTAAAGTCCACCGAAAGCAAGTGTGAGCCTTTGCTGACCATGCGAATGACGGCCTGATAGCCGCTCAATACGGAAAAATTGGCGGCCTCGTGCGTTTGGCGGGACAACTTGGCGAGGGTTTCGCGAATGATTTCATCAGGTCCCGCGCTGGCAAGCAGCAGTCGGGCGACAGATACGAGCTTGTAGCTCAGCCGGTACTTCTTGGTTTCTTCCGAGCGAATGAGATAACCGGCATCGACCAAAGTCGCCAGCAAGCGATAAGTTGTGGTACGATCAAGGTCGACAATGGCCGTGACCTCTGAAAGGGAGAGGCCGTTGACATGTTCGCCAATCTCTTCGAGCAGCCGCAGCGCCTTTAGTACTGTCGAGCTTCTTTTGATTTGAGAGCCTGCCGCCATATGTCCCGCCATTCACTGGCCACTGAAGGGCGAGTTATCACATAGTGAAACTGATTGCGACTCCGCTCATAAAATGGGAGCTCAGGGTCGTCAGCTCACGCGGCGCTCTAGATCGGCAATTGCGGCCGTACCCAGATGCGGTGTGATTTCCAACCGGTAGTCGACCGCTTCTCCGCGACCCAACATCTTGAACTCGCCTCGCCTGTGCCAGTCAGCGCGCGCACCCGCATGGGTCGTTGCCGGTTCGAGCGCCACTACATAGTTGCCCGATTGAAAGAACTGCCACTGGAAGAGTGCTGGCATAGCCCGCCCGTCGTAGGCGATTTCGAGAGCCAGACCCTTGGCTCCGGCCGGATGGGCAAAGTTGTCGTTGATTAAGGCCGCTCGCGCGGTGCCGTCAGGATCGAGCGCAACGGTGTGATCAAAGACCTGCTGGGTCGCGGACGCTCGCGGCCCCGCTTGCACGAAAGGTCCCTGTTCGTCTGCTTCGCTCCCGCGCAACGACCAATTGGTTTGTTCAATGCGGCTCATCAGGCGGCTACCGGCATCGACAAGCGGCCACCCCATATTGATGTGCCAGAGATAGGCGTGCGGCACGGTATTGAACGAAAGATTCCTTACCGTGTCGCGATAAACGACACGGCTGGTGCCGACCTCCACCTCTATGCTCCGCTCAAGAACGAAATTCTCCCCAAACACTGCCGCCTGCCGGATTTCCCCCGTCGCATAGAGCACCCCGCGCTCACCTTCCCAGCGCAGGCCATAGCCAATAAGGTTGGCGGGTGTATAGGCGATGCGGGAATGCAGGGAGTAAGTGATCTCGCGACGCGGTGGATGATTAAAGTGCGCCGCGCTATCGGTTTCCGGCGCATGAATATGATCGAGACCGCAAGAATTCATCAAGCCGGAAAAGGAACGGGCCCAACTGAACCCGTCTTCGGCATCGAACTCGTGCAATGCGGGGCTGCGGAATCCAGCCGGCGAATCCCAGCCGATGGGAACACCCAAGTAGTTCATTCGCCCCAAATCCATGGCCCGATCGACCTGAACCTCAAAGCTCAAGCCAGAGCCCGTACGGAAGAGGAGCACCCGGTTGCCCCGTTCGAGGCCATTCTGCTGTACGACCAGCTCTACTGAGTAGACCTGCGAGAAGTTCCCCACACGCTCCGCGAGCGACTCCCGGTCAAGATGGTAGCCAAGAACTGCCGGCATTGCCCCTCCGCGACCACAACCACAATTGAACGGGTTACACCATTTGGCGACAGGGGGACAACAAATAGATTTTAAGGCATAACCGGGACCGGCTAACTGCCTCAATGGGCACACAGTAATTTGA
>QGUU01000271.1 GCA_003242525.1 Pseudomonadota bacterium
TTGCTGGGCCGCCTGAATGAAACCGCGAACGCGCTCGGTATACTTCTCAAGATTCATTATCGTCTCCTTGCCGATCCAGCCCGCTTTGCGGCACCGGATCAGATTGCGGTGACAAGCCCTCTCCGATAGAGCCGGGCCGGTTCGATGCTGATATGGTGCGCGGCCCAGCCGTGCTCAAGAGGCCCGAACCCGCCGAGGACCGGAGATTTCAATGCCTTTTTACCAGACCGCCGCAACCGTCGCGACAGCCTGTTATTTCCTGGCATTCGTCCTGCTGATCACGCTTCTTGCGCTGGAGCGGCGGCGCAGTCCTGGACGCACTGAAGACTTGGAAAACGGAAAGACGGGGGAAAGGCTATACCGGGCCTACGAAGCCACGGGAATAGTGGGTGCGGCGGCACTTTGCCGGGCCATGCTCGACTATCCCGGAGCCACCTTTTCCCCATGGGCAATCTATTGTCTTGGCGCATGGGCCGTGCTGCGGCTGGGCCTGTTCGCCTTCAAGGTGAAAATCACTTTCTTCGGCCAGTCGCGGCAGGGCGGGGCTCATCTCGCTATTGCGGCGGCCTCTTTTGCGCTTGCCGGCGGAGCCGTGGTCGTTGGCGGGCCCACGGTACAGTCCATCACGACGGGTCCCATCAATGCCATTTTCGTGGCACTGGGCTGGGTGGTCCAGGCAACGCTTGCACTGGTCTTGTTTGCGGTGCTGTCCGCGCAGGGCAAGTGGTTCGGCCTGGCCGAACGCGCCTTTACTATTTCGACTATGTTGTGGTTCCTGCTCCTGGCCGCGCGGCTGCTCGCCGGCAACTGAGCAGACGCATCAGCTTTCCACGGATACCGGCTCGCCTGCCTCGTCCGTGGCAGGTGCGGCGGCATCAGCGCTAGCCTCCTGCGGCCGGGCGGTGCGTGGCCGGCGCGGACGCCTTCCACGGCGGGTTTCTTCCTCGGTCTGCCCCGCCCCGTTCTGGCTGGCCTGAGCGGCGATGTCCGCCGGGTTGAAGCTCTCGGATTGTGACTGCTCTTCCTGCCCGGCAGAAGCGACGGCGTCCTCCTGCGCCTGCCCCTCCTCGCGACGGAAATTCTGGTCTCCGCGCTGGGCGTTGCGGCGGTCACGCTGATGGCGATTGCCGCCACGCGCCTCGGAGCCACCTTCCTCACGAATGTCGTTCTCGCGGCCAACGGCTCCGCCGTTCAGCGCGACTTCGGCCGGCATTCCCTCGATCGTCGGCTGCGGGCCCTCGCCCTGGATGCCTGCCGAAGCTTGCGCCTCGCGGGCAGAAGCGACGGTTTCGAGCTCTTCGCGATCCTCGTCCTCGTCGTCAAAATCATCCCGGCTGGCATGCGCGTGCTGGATGGCCACCTGCGCCTGCGCCGCAGCTATGATGCGGTTATAGTGCTCGGCGTGCTGAAGGTAGTTCTCTGCCATGACCCGGTCGCCCGAACTCATCGCATCCCGCGCCAGCGCCGTATACTTCTCGGCGATCTGCTGCGCCGATCCACGGATCTTCACATCAGGGCCATTGCTCTCGTAATTGCGGTTGAGCGGGTTAGGCCCACGCCGATTGTTGTTGCCGCCGCCATTGCGGCCGCGCATGCGCCTGTTCTGCTGTTGTGGCCTCATCAGGACTCTCTTCCAGTTCGAAGCTTGAATAATCCCCCGCGCACGGCGGCGCTTACGCAGCCTGCCGTCCCGCTGTCCCGCCGGTGCTCGCCCGCATCGATTGCGTTGGCGTCACTTGATCCCGTTTCCGGTTACATCGTTTTGCCGGACGATTCCCGCACGAAGCTTGGGCGTCGTTTGCGCAAGAAGGCAGCTATTTCCAAGGGAACCGAATCGCTAAGAGCACTGCCTGCTTCGTTCATCCGGTTGGCCGGACCTAAACGCATTTTACTGGTCTTGCCAAGCGTTATTTTTGTCGCGCAGCCCATTTTACCGTTGAACGAACACTAGAACGCGGTCATTTCCGGCCAGGTCGCGGTGCGCTTCGACAAGGTGGAGGCCGGCGAGCCAAAACAGACTTGCAACGTCTTGCTTCTGGGTACTTCCGATCTCCACGGCCACCCGGCCTTCTTCTTCGAGATGCAACGACACCCCATCTGCAATGGCCCGGTAGGCATCAAGCCCATCGTCGCCGCCGTCCAAGGCGCGGTGCGGATCGAAATCGCGCACTTCCTTCTGCAAGGTCTGGATATCTCTGCCGGGTATATAGGGGGGGTTCGACACGATTACATGGTACCGGCCGGAAATTTTTTCATACCAGTCCGACTTTTTCGCCCAGAACCGGGCTGAAAGCCCGAGATCGCGTGCATTGCGAGTTGCCGTCGCCAGCGCGTCGTCCGAGATGTCGACGCCGGTTGCCGTCGCGCCCGGCTCGGAAGCGAGCAAGGCCAGCGCGACGGCGCCGGTCCCCGTACCAAGATCGAGTATGGAGCATTTGCCTCTACGGACGACCGTGTCCCGAACGAAGGGAAGAACCGCCTCGACCAGGGTTTCCGTGTCCGGACGCGGCTCAAGCGTGCCTTGCGACAGCGAGAGGCGAAGGCCATAGAATTCCCGAAATCCCAGGATGCGATGCACCGGCTCGCCGCCGATACGACGGGCAAGCGCCTCTTCGAGGGCCCGCGCAACGGTGGGATCAATTTTACGTGTCGGATCGGAAATCGCATCTGTTCGGGACGTCCCCGAAAAATGCTCCACCAGAAGCCGCGCGTCGAGATCGGCATCGGCGACGCCGGCGCCTGCCAGGCGCTGGCGTGCATGGTGAAGAACTGCCGCCAGCGTATCAAGCTCAGCCACGCGAGGCCTCACCGACCCGGCATTGCTCTTGGAACCGGGGTGTTCTCGAACCGCCAAAAGAAACGGAGCCGTGACGATCCACCCTCACCTCTCGCCCACTTCGGCAAGCAGCTTGGACTGGTGGTCGGCTATGAGTGCTTCGATCACCTCGTCCAGTTCGCCTTCCATGACGCGATCCAGCTTGTAGAGCGTGAGATTGATGCGATGGTCGGTGAGCCTGCCTTGAGGAAAATTATAGGTGCGAATCCGCTCCGAGCGGTCGCCGGATCCAACCTGCATCCTGCGCGATTCCGATCTCGCCTCGGCCGCGCGGGTCCGCTCCATGTCGTAGAGCCGGGCACGCAGGATCTGCATGGCCCGCGCCCGGTTCTGGTGCTGGGACTTCTCCGCCTGCACAACGGTGATGCCGGTCGGGAGGTGGGTGATGCGGACTGCGGAGTCGGTTGTGTTGACGTGCTGTCCGCCCGCACCTGAGGCGCGCATCGTATCGATGCGTATGTCCTCCGGCCGGATTTCGATGTCCACATCCTCGGCCGCTGGCAGCACAGCCACGGTTGCCGCCGACGTGTGGATGCGGCCCTGCGCCTCCGTATCGGGCACCCGCTGGACGCGATGGACGCCGGACTCGAACTTCAGATGCGCGAAGACACCCTTGCCGGACACGGAAGCGATTATTTCCTTGTAGCCGCCGACCTCGCCCTCGCTGGCCGACACCACCTCGACGCGCCAGCCCTTTCCCGCAGCATAGCGCTCGTACATTCGAAAGAGATCGCCGGCAAAGAGTGCAGCCTCGTCACCGCCCGTGCCGGCGCGGATCTCCAGTATGGCGTTCTTGTCGTCCGCCGCATCCTTCGGCAGAAGCAGGATCTGGATCTCCTTGTGCAGGGCCTCGATCCTCTCTTCCACCTCCGGCAGTTCCGCCTCGGCGAGGGCCCGCATCTCGGCATCGGTCGCCTTGTCGTCAAGCATTGCCTGAAGATCGTCGCGCTCGTGTTCGGCCGCGCGCAGCGCCCGTATCCTGGTGACCATGGCCTGCAGTTCGGCATATTCCGACGCCATCTTCACGTAGGCGTCAGGATCACTGCCGGCGGCCATCTGCGCTTCGAGCAGTTCGAAGCGCTTGACGACCTGGTCCATGCGATCGCGGGGAAGGGAGATCATGATCAGCAACTTTGTTCGTTTGCACGCGCAGTAGTCGAGATCGAGCCGAATCTCAACGCTCCAGCCGCGCAGCTTCCGCGCAACCATTCTCATGAACGAAAAGTGCGGCCATGTCCAACGGCTCCCGAAGCAGGGCCGGCCGTTCGGGCAGGACCAGCTACAACGGAATTCCGCGATCGTCGGCGAAGGCCTGCAGCAGCGCCCGTATCGGCGTGCGTGAGGTGGGTGCGTCGAGATTGTCGGCGAAGAACTCCTCCAGTTCCTTCAGCGGCAGTTCGGTGAGCATCGCCTTGACCGGACCTATGGCGGCCGGAGACATGGAGATGGAGCGGAAACCGATGCCGAGCAGCGCCATGGCCGAAATCGGCTTGCCCGCAAGTTCGCCGCAAAGGGTCACCGGGGGAGGGTCTGTCTTTTATAAAAAACTGAACTGGCCGAAAA
>QGUU01000272.1 GCA_003242525.1 Pseudomonadota bacterium
CAGGCGTGTTCGTCGGGTGGGCGGCGACTGTCCACCCGGGCTTTCTCGTGCGTGGCCTGCGCCGCGTCGCCCTGCAGCGCGGCGTGCGCATCCACGAGAAGACGGCAATGCGCCGCTTCAGCCGCCGCGATCCCATCCTGGTCGAGACGGACCGGGGAAGGATACGCTGCGGCAGGCTGGTGCTGGCTATGAACGCATGGTCCGCAGCGGTGCCGGAACTAGCGCCTGGCATCTTCACCATCTCCAGCGACGATGCGATGTCGCATCCCATGCCGGAGAAGCTGGAAGCGGCGGGCTATCGGCGCGGGCCGCTTTTGATCGATTCCCGTGTCTTCGTTTCCGGCTGTCGCGTCACCCGAGACGACCGCCTGCTCGTCGGCGTCACCGGCGGGCATGTCGGCTTCGGCGGCATCATCGACGGGCGCTTCGACCGTCCATCGCCGCGCGTGGAAGCGATGCGCGAAGCCCTGCGCGACAGCCACCCGGCGCTCGCCGACTTCCCGCTAGCCAGCTCGTGGAACGGTCCCATCGACCGCACGGCAAGCGGCCTGCCATTCTTCGGCACGCTGAGCTCGAACCCGAATATCGCTTACGGCTTCGGGTTTTCCGGCAACGGCATCGGCATGACCTATCTCGGCGGACAGATCATCACGTCCCTGCTGGTCAACCGGGACGACCAGTGGCGCGACAGCGTGCTGGTGCGGCCGGTGACGCGCGGTTTCCCGCGCGAGCCGTTCCGGTTCGTCGGCGCCCACCTGGTGCGCAGCGCGGTGCGGCGCCGCGACCGGCTTGAGCACCGCAACCGCAAGCCCGGCCCGCTAACGTGCTGGCTTGCCGGCCTGGCACCTTCGGGCGTCACGCCGTCGAAGGCGAACATCGAGCGCAAGGGAGAAACGCCATGAGCACCGGTCCGCGCGTGTTCAAGCGAAGCGAGATGACACTGGCGCCGGCGGTCACTGCGACGGGCACGACATCGATAGCACGCGTCATCAATGCTTCGATCAGCAGGCACATGGGTGGCGGCATCGAATATCTCGAGAACGTCACCATCGACTGGAAGGTGACCTATGACGAGATCCTTTTCATCTGCGAGGGCACGCTGACCCTCGAGTTCGACGACGGTCGCCACGAATGCACGCCAGGCGACATCGTCTGGCTACCTGAAGGCACGCATCTCAAATACATTGCCAGGGAGCGAGCCGGATATTTCTACGCGCTCTATCCCGTTGACTGGGCGGCACGCCAAGACACGGTCGAGCCGTAGTGCGCTGGTTTAGAGAGTCGCTTCCTGCTGGATCAAGGCATGCCGCCGTTCCGCTCTTGATGCGCGAAGTAATGGGCGACGCATTACGATCTTTCACTCCCCAATATTCCAGTTATTTATCAAATAGATCGTGCCGCAAGCTGCGTTTACCTGAAATTACCACCTCTCGACTAAATGAATCAGAAGGGAGGCTGGGCATAGACAAATCTTCCCTGTTATCAGCGATACCGCGGCTTATTTCTATGACGTAGTCCGTTACATATACTTCTTATTTATAATTGCAGTAGAACAATAGAAAGGTGCTGATTTGCGCTCGCCTACAGATCACTCACGACTGCAGAAATGCCGGCCCGGGCAGGAAGGATCTGCACAAGATGCATGGGCGACTTGTTAATCCTCCTGCGCGCCGTCAAGGCACGGGCTATCGTGATTTCTTGTAGAGCTTGGTCGCGACCTCGAACATTTCTTCAGGTGCGTAATCCGGGGTAAACGCCGACGGCTCGCCTACCAATTCCTGTATCTTGCCGCCATCGGGCATGCCTTCGACAACCTCCAGTTCCCCGGGCGGATCGTCGGGAAGCGCCTCCTCGCCATTACCCCACACCGCCCTGATCTCCGCATAGTCCTCGGGGCTGAATGTATAGAGCCGACGGTGCGAGCCTTCATCCAGATACTTCTGACATTCGGGAATATTTCCCAACGGGATGTTGGGGGTGGGCAACATTCTTTCGATTTCGACCCCGGTGATTTTCTTGAGCGCGAGTGCATAGGCATGCGCATGTACCGAGCCTCTTACCAGCAAGTAACCGCAGACCTCACGCCCCGTCGGATCGGTGAGGCTTTCGTACACCCGCAGCTTGTGCAGCCTGGCACCGCATTCGAGGTGAAAGTTATGAAGAAGGTCGAAGATGACGTTCCCTGTCGTCGTAACGAAATCCTTGTTCCAGCTAAGGCCGTTGCTGTCGACCGGAACCGCGCCGCCTCCATGGGAAAAGAAGCCGGCCGCCAGGCGCTGGTCTTTCATGAAGTCGAACGGCGCGCCCGTTATGTCGGTCGGTCCGACTTCGTCCCGATCGGGAACGTCGGGACCGTTGTTCAACATGGCGACGCCATTGCTGACCAGCTCGACATGGCCCAGTTCCTCCGCAGTAATCGCCGCGACGAGGCTGTAGAAGGGACGCAGCTTGCTCTTTGATCGGAAATTGAAGCTCTGGAACAGGTAATTGCCCAGGGTGGACATTTCCCCATACTTGCCGCCAAGCAACTCCTGAAGTGCACTGGCGGCGTTGGGGTCCTGCTTGGCGGGTGGCGGCAATTCGATCTGCAGCTTGTCGACGCGCAAAAACATCTCTCTCACTCCCTTTGGAAGGCCCAACGGAGATCAGTCTCGAATGTTCCATGCCGCTGGCCAGTTCCCCTGAAATGCTCTTACTTTGAGGGTAGCCTGTCCGTCGGATGAGGAGGCAACGAAGCGTCCGATCACCCGGCATATTGCGAAAAGCGATGCATTCTGGGCCGTGACCCTGATCGTCCGGTTTCTGCTCGGTGATGGCGCCTTCGCCCTGAAATGCGCCCGGGCGTGATACGATAGCCTGGTGGGCGTGGACGGATCGGCGCCCACCTTCTTCCTAATTGCAACAATGAGCCGTGGAGATCTCCCGCTGGCTCGCAAGTCGAGGAGATGACCATGCTGGTGAACGGCAAGTGGGTGGCAAAGTGGCAACCTGTGCAGGCTAAGGACGAAAAGGGAGGCTTCGTCCGGCAGAACTCAAGCTTCCGCAACTGGATCACGCCTGACGGCAGCCCTGGTCCCACCGGTGAAGGCGGCTTTGAGGCAGAGCCCGGCCGCTATCATCTCTATGTCGCGCTGATCTGTCCCTGGGCGTCGCGCACCCTCATCGGCCGAAGTCTGAAGGGCCTTGAGGATGTCATCTCCGTCTCCGTGGTCGAGCCGGAACTGTCGGATCACGGATGGCGCTTTGCCGAACCGGACGAGTTGAATGGCATCACCTATCTCCATGAACTCTATACGCGTACCGATCCGATGATTTCGGGTCGGGCGACAGTTCCGGTGCTCTGGGACAAGAAGCGCGGCACCATCGTCAACAACGAGTCCGCGGAAATCCTGAGAATGATGAATTCCGCCTTTGGCGACCTCGCTGATCCGACATTCGACCTCTATCCCGCCGACCTTCGCGAGGAGATAGATGCGCTCAACGCCCGCATCTATCCAAGCCTCAACAACGGCGTCTACCGTGCCGGCTTTGCCACGACCCAGGTCGCGTATGAGGAGGCGTTCCACCAGGTTTTCGCGATGCTGGGCGAACTCGAGGCGCATCTTGGCGATGGGCGCCCGTTCCTGCTCGGCGATCGCGTCACCGAGGCCGACGTCAGGCTGTTTGTTACGCTTGTGCGCTTCGACGTAGCCTATCACGGTCTGTTCAAGTGCAACCTGCGACGTCTGGCGGACTATCCGGCGCTCTCCGAATACCAGGCGCGCTTCCTCGCTCTGCCGGGTGTGCGGGAAACGGTAAGCGTGGACCACATCAAGCGGGGCTACTATTCGGTCAAAGCCCTCAATCCCACCGGTATCGTCCCCCTTGGGCCGGAGTTGCCTGCATCGCTGGCGGCCTGATCCCGGCGGACGGCTACCTGCCGGAAGGCCGCGGGCTGCTGAAGCCCATGGCAATGAGCCGTCAGGAAGGCCTCGACACACGTCGATAAGCGTGTCTCGGCCAGGCTGACCCGGATGAGCGGTCCGCCCGCTTACCCAGGGGTGTTCGATCGTTCTCTACGGGCTTCCGGCCCGGTGTCGCCAGCAGACGCAGGCCATTGAGCACCACAAGGACGGTGCCGCCCTCATGGCCCACGACTGCAAGCGGCAGGGGGAGTTCGAAGAACAGGCCGCCGGTGACCAGGACGGCCATCGCCAGGAGCGCGAAGGCGAGATTCTGGCGGATGATCCTGGCGGTACGGCGCGCCAGGTTGTAGGCTTCCGCCAGCCGGTCCATTTCCTCCGAGAGGAGAGCCACATCGGCTGCCTGCAGCGCTACCTCCGATCCGGCGGCGCCCATCGCAATCCCCACATCTGCCCGCGCAAGCGCGGCCGCATCGTTGACGCC
>QGUU01000273.1 GCA_003242525.1 Pseudomonadota bacterium
TTCGTTGTCGGCTGTCTCCCCGGCCCGTGCAAGCCGCTCCAGTTCCGCTCCACTGACGGAATAGTTCCTCTGGAGGGCGGCCTTGAACCGCTCCCATTCCACGTCCTGGCGAATGCCGTCCGCATTAATGACGTGGTAGAGAAGCGCCGCCGCGGCGACATGCGGATCGTCCTCCCGGTGGTTCTTTGCTGCCGCCGCACCTGGAAGGTCCATGAGGAAGGAAAGCATACGATCTAGCATGGAAGCCACTTTGGGTTCTCGCAATCGTCATTGAAATCAGAATAACCGGAAACGGCTCGGCGCCTTTTCCGGTTCCTGCTCGTCGGTCTCGACTCCGGGATCGTCCGGCATGCGGGGCGGCTCTTCCGCTTCGGCGGGGGGAACGTCCGGCAATACCGGCTGGGTGAATGCAGGTGCTTCTGCAGTTTGCGGCGATCCTGCTTCCCTGGGGGGCTTCACCGCCCGCTTCGGCGTCACCCGCGCTGATACCTCTTGCTGTTTTGGAGCCGGTAGCACGGGCGGGACGGGCTGGTCTTCCTCGACATTCTCGATCAGTTCTCCCACTCGCTCTACGGGGGCCCTCCACTCGAATGCATCAAGCCGACCCGTTATCGGAGAAAGCGGCTGCCAGCGCTCGGACACGACACCATCCGCCACCCAGGCCGGATCACGCGGCGCGCGTACCGCCTTGGCAAGAAGCTGGCGAACCTTGCCTTCGTCGCCGGTTTCCGATTCCTCTATGTCGGCAAGCAGCAGATAGGCGCCTTCGCGACGGTCGAGCCGTATCGCTGCCTCGGCTTCCCGGCGTGCCAGCGCGTAATCCTTCGCTTCCAGCGCCGCGCGAGCTACGGCAAGCGAGGACTCGGCATGGTTCTTCTTCATGTCCTGCAACTTTCGCGCGCGTGCAAGCCTGTCGAGTGCGGCATCGCCCGGCCTTGCATGAACATAGAGATCGGCAATGTCCGGGTGCGGTTCTCCCCGCCAGGCGGCCTCGAGAATTTTTGAGCCCTTCCGCACGTCGTTGTTCGCAAACAGAGCCTTGGCGGCGGCGATCGCAGCGGGAGCGAACTCCGGCGCAAGCCGGTTCGCTTCCAGCGCCGCTGCCCGTGCCGCAGCCGGGTCGGTATGTGCCAGCGCTTCCGCCTTGGCGGTGAGCAACACGGCGCGGCGGCGGTTGGCTGCTTCGCGCTCGATCTGCCCGGTGGATTTTTGCGCCTCGACCAGCTTCAGGGCGGCGTCCCACTCGCCACGCTGGGCAAGTTCCTCGATAGTCGACTCGGCAGCCCAGGCCAGTTGGGGTGCCGCTGCGGCCGCCCGCCCGGCATAATGGCGTGCGGCATTGCGATCCCCGAGTCGCTCGGCCTCCAGGTAGAGACCCCGCAGGCCCAGCAATCGCATTTCCGGATCGTCCAGCATCGCCTCGAATTTCGCGCGGGCCGCCTCGTGATCCCCCTCGAGCAGCGAGGCCTGTGCATCGAGCAGGTGAATCAGCGGCTCCTGGTCAGAACTGATGAGCTTTGCCGCCTCCTTGCTCTTCCTGCGTGCCAGGGCGGCATCACCGGCGCCGGCAGCGATCATGCCAGTCGAAAGTGCCTGGTAGCCGCGGTCGCGCCGGCGGGCGCGAAAATGCCGCGCAATGGTATAGGGGCTGTTCCAGAGCGACTTCAGCAGCCACCATGCGATCATCGTTGCGGCCACGACGGCGACCACCGCCACTGCCGCGACCATGAGGCTCACCTCGTACTGGTAGCCATTGAAGGTGACGACGATTTCGCCCGGCCGGTCCGCAAGCCGAGAAAAGCCAAGGGCAAGGGCGAGGACGACGAAAAGGAAGAGCAGGATACGGATCATGGACGGCTTCCAGCCCTTCTCAACTCTTCATCGCGCTGGAGATAAGCGCATCGATCTGGGCTTCCGCCTCGAGCCTTGCCTTCAGCTTGCCTGCAAAATCGGCGCCTGCGGCCTTCGCCGGTTCGGGCAGCGTCTCATACTCGCCAAGCGCGCTGCCATAGTCGCCCTGATTGACCGCCACCTCCATGCGCGCCACCGTCTCGGGCACGCCGGCACCCTCCACTGCGCCGATGGGGCGGACCTTGACCAGCGATTCGGCGCTGGTCAGCAGCCGCTGTAAGAACCCGGCATCGGGATCGGCTGGCTCCGCTGCTGCGATCATGGCATTCGCGGTCGCGGACATCTGGTCAGCGATTTCTCCGCGTGTCGGCACGCCCTGCTCCGCATAAGGTCGCAAGCTGGCGATCTGCGGCGCATCCGGAGCGATCGCGGCGAATGGGCCGAGTTCCGCAACAAAGGGCCCACGGCGTACGACCGCCGCCTTAAGCCCGGGGGCGACAAGGCCCAGCGCGATCTTCGGCTGGGAGGCCTGCGCATCCACCTTGGCCGAGAGTTGGGAAACGGACTGTTCGAGCGCTGCCAGGCGGCTCTCCTGCGCGCTGGCCGCATCCCCCGCCGACCTTGCCAGCGCTTCAAGCGCGGCAAGCTTTTCGTTCACCGGGGTCAGGTCGACCGATGCCGCATTGCCTGCCTGTCCGAACTCTGCGAGGGTTTTCTCGATCCCGGCGACCTTGTCGGCCAGGGCGGAAAATGCAGCCTCCCGGCTGCCGGAGGCATCGGCTTCCTGCAACGCCGCCACATCGGCCTTCACCTGTTCCAGCGCGGTCGAGAGATTGTCGAGCCGCATGCCCAGGCCGCCGTCACCCGCATTCCTGAGCGCGGTAATCTGGGCCTGTAGATCGGCGATCTGGCTGCTGGCGTCCTCGATGGCCGTTTCGCCCTGTAGGCCGAGCAGGCCGGCGTATTGCAGGGCGCCGGCGCCCGCCAGCGCAATCACCCCGCCAATAATCCCGGCCGCTACAGTGCCAAGGCCTGACCGTTTTTCCCCGGCAGACGGTCGAGGGGCAGAATCGCGATCCTGTGCAGAGGAAGGCTGACTGGCGGCATCGAACATTCCTTCGCCATCTTCTCGCAGTGGCGTCTCGCCGAAAGCAGGATCGGACTGGGCGGAGACTGATTCCGCACCCCCATCCTGCGGGTGGCTGTTTTCCGCTGGCTCCACGGCCGGTTCGGCAGGCATGTCCTCCTGCAAGTTCGCCGCCTTGGCTTCGACCATCCCGCTGGCTCCCGCGTCATCCACAGCCTGGGACGCATGAGCCGCCTGTTCGGCCGCCGCTTCCCGGTTCGGCGTTGCAATTTCCGCCTGATCCGGCTGTTCGGCGGCCTTTTCGATTCGCGAAACTTCGCCCGGCTCCAGTTCGATCGTCACCGGCTCGCGGCGGGGCCTGGAGTGCCGAGTCTTCGGCGTCTTGACCATGCTTCTCTCCGCTTCTCGTCTCGTCCGCCAGGCGGCAAGGATGGGTCATCTAGGCAATAGCACACCACTAGACCCTGAAAAGGGGCGTCGTGATGACATATGTCAATCCGAGCCTCTAAGCCGGTCCAGAAGCGCCTCTTCAACCGGCGATTCGGCCACATGAAGGCGGCTCTCCTCGCGCCCCCAAGCCTTCGCTATGCGCTCCGAAAGCGCATAAATCTCCACGCCGGCAAAAAGGGCTTGAAGCGCAGGCCGCGCGGCAAGGTTCCGAGCAGCTTCGGCGGCTTTCGCCGAATAGAGCAAAAGAGCATCGACCGGCCTGCCTGCGGTACGGGCAAGTACGGCGTCGTCGGAATAGTCCACGGCAATGGTTTCGTAGGTCTCGACTGGCCGGACCTGGACGCCCGCTGCGCCAAGGCGTTCCTCGAAGCCTGGGAACCGCTCGCGCCCGCACAGATAGATGAGGACGCTGCCAGCAAGATCGCCGCCGATCCTGTCCGCCAGCCCCTCCGCGTCTCCCGGTCCTTCCGCGACATGCAGGAAACCCGCTGTCCGGGCAGCATCGGCGGTTCGTGAGCCGACCGCGTGGCAGGGCATGTTGGCAAGGCGGCGGATCAACATGGCCGGCGCATGGCGGATCGCGTTTGCACTGGTTACTGCGACCGCGACGGCGTCGGCCGGAACGGCCTCTTCCGGAACGGCAAGCGGCCTGGTCCGGGACAAGGGCAATATCACCGGATCGAAGCCAAACGTACGCAATTTCGCGGCCGTGCGGCAGGCGCCGGGTTCCGGCCTCGTCACAAGGACGCGCACCTCAGAACCAATCCTCAAAGAACGCCTTGCCGGCCTTGGCACGGATTTCCGCGCCCGCCTCGACACCAAGTCGGGCGGCATCGGCAGGAGTGCCCGAGGCCGAAATCGCGTGCGCCGTTCGTCCATCCGGGGTGATGATCAGCCCCCTGAAGCTCAGCTTCCCTTCCGCAACGATCGCGTGGCCCGCAATCGGCGTACGGCAGGATCCGTCGAGGGCGGCCAGGAAGGCGCGTT
>QGUU01000274.1 GCA_003242525.1 Pseudomonadota bacterium
TTTTCCCGTCCGCACCAAGATGGGCCAATTGCAAAGCTGTCACCAGGCATCCTGCGATCGTTGCCAGCAGAACGATGACGGTCCAAAAGAGCATGTCGGTCGCATTGATCAGTATGAAGCTGGCAGCCTTCAGTGGCATGATCATCAACAGGGCTACTGAAAATGCATATAGAGCCGCGAGCGGGATGAACGTGGCCGAGTTTGCGATTGCATCCAGGCGCTTGAGCCCGATGGCGCCATGGGGATAGCCGTGTTCAGCCACGGCCAGGCCGGATGCTGCCAGAATCGCGGTCAAAACCGCGATCAGCGCGAAAGTCGAAATTGCTCTGCTCATGTGATTCGGCACCCCAATTTTCCTGCAGGTAGCGTGCGGCCGTAAATTGACGGTAACATCCGTTCCGGGGAGAACGTAAATCTCGTCATCAGGCAGGCGAGTCCGGGCACCTCGCGCACGAGAAGTGAAGTGGACACGAGAAACGACACCAGCTCCTACCTACTGGGCGAGGTATGAGCGCCGTCAGACGCTACCCTGGATCCTTCCGCCGGCGTCAGCCAGGCCGCGAATAGACATTGAATGTTCCTCAAATATCAGGCTCACTGTGGGCAGGCGCAGGTAACCGCATCGCACCGCGTGCGATACTTCGTCCAAGGCCGATGAGGGTTTCATGACCGAGGGCCGCAACTTGGCAGATGAACTTCCCGGGCAGGTCCGGTCCAGAAGGCGTGAACTGCTTGCCTTTTTTGTCCTTGCCTTCGGCATCTGGCCCATAGTGGCGGTTGGCGTGGTTGGCGGTTACGGTTTCCTTGTGTGGATGTGGCAAATCGTTTTCGGGCCTCCTGGCCCTCCTGGAGGCTGACCATGTCGCGAGAGCGGGCAATCAACAGACGCGCGCTGCTGACGGGAACCGTATCAGGGTCCCACTATATTTCCAGCGCCGTCATCATTGCGCTGCCCGCCAAGGTCGCTTCAGTACAGGCCACCCTTGCAGCCATGCCCGGCGTGGAGATCCACGCCTGCGAGGGCAGCAGGATCGTCGTCACGATCGAGGGCCCGACCAGCGGATCTCTGGGTGAGCGTCTCGGACAAATGACCCTTATCGACGGCGTGCTGGCAGCCAACATGGTCTACGAACATGCCGAGGAGGTGACGCAGTCATGAAGGCAGAGCTGACGAGGCGTGACCTCATCAAGGCACAGGCCGTGGCCGTTGCCGCAAGTGCTGCGGGCCTAGCGGCACCGGCCGTGGCGCAGCCTGTATCCGGAGGTGTCGGCGCACTCGAGATAAAGTGGTCGAAGGCTCCCTGCCGTTTCTGCGGTACCGGCTGCGGTGTCATGGTCGGCGTCAAGGACGGACACGTGGTCGCCACACACGGCGACATGCAGGCAGAGGTCAATCGCGGCCTCAACTGCATCAAGGGCTATTTCCTCTCCAAGATCATGTATGGCGCAGATCGCCTGACCACGCCTCTTCTGCGCAAGCGCAATGGCGTGTTCGACAAGGAGGGAGAGTTCGAGCCGGTCTCGTGGGATGAGGCGTTCGACATCATGGCCGAGAAGTGCAAGGCCGTGCTGCGGGAGAAGGGTCCGTCGGCCATCGGCATGTTCGGGTCCGGCCAATGGACGATTTTTGAGGGATACGCGGCGACGAAGCTCATGCGGGCCGGTTTCCGCTCCAATAATCTCGACCCGAATGCCCGCCATTGCATGGCGTCCGCGGCCTACGCCTTCATGCGCACCTTCGGCATGGACGAGCCGATGGGCTGTTACGATGACTTCGAGCACGCAGACGCCTTTGTGCTGTGGGGCTCGAACATGGCCGAGATGCATCCGATCCTGTGGACGCGTGTCGCCGACCGCAGGCTTGGACATCCGCATGTGAAGTGTGCGGTCCTGTCCACCTTCACCCACCGCTCGATGGACCTGGCGGATATCCCGATCGTTTTCAGGCCCGGCACCGACCTGGCGATCCTGAACTATATCGCCAATCACATCATCAAGACCGGGCGGGTTAACGAGAAGTTCGTGAACGACCACACCGTCTTCATGCGCGGCCAGACCGACATCGGATATGGGCTGCGGCCTGAACATCCGCTCGAGCAGGCAGCTTCCGGCGTGAAGGATGCCGGCAAGATGGAGCCGTTCAGCTTCGAAGAATTTGCGGCCCTGGTTTCCGAATATACGCTGGAAAGGGCATCCGAGCTTTCAGGGGTGGAGCCCGGCTTCCTCGAACAATTGGCAGAGCTTTATGCGAAGCCCGAAACCAAGGTCATGTCGCTCTGGACAATGGGGTTCAATCAGCATGTACGGGGCGTCTGGGCCAACCAGATGGTCTATAATCTGCACCTGTTGACGGGAAAGATATCGGAACCCGGCAACAGTCCGTTCTCACTGACGGGACAGCCCTCGGCATGCGGTACGGCGCGCGAGGTCGGAACTTTCGCGCATCGACTCCCGGCGGATATGATGGTGGCAAACCCCGAGCACCGGCAACATGCCGAGGGCATCTGGAAGCTGCCGGCCGGACTTCTCCCGGGCGAGATAGGTTATGATGCGGTGGCCCAGGATCGGGCTCTGCATGATGGCAAGATCAATTTCTACTGGGTGCAGGTCAACAACAACGTTCAGGCGGCCGCCAACAGCAGCCATGAAGGCTATCCGGGTTATCGTAACCCGGACAATTTCATTGTCGTCTCCGATGCCTATCCGACGGTCACCGCGATGAGCGCCGACCTGATCCTGCCCGCGGCGATGTGGGTAGAGAAGGAGGGTGCATATGGCAACGCCGAGCGTCGCACTCATTTCTGGCATCAACTCGTCCGCGCCAGAGGCGAAGCGCGATCCGACCTGTGGCAGATCGTTGAATTTTCCAAGCGCTTTGTCACCGATGAGGTCTGGCCGGCGGAGATCCTCGACGCCAATCCGGACTACCGCGGCAAGACGCTCTACGAAGTCCTTTTCCGCAATGGCAAGGTAGACCGTTTTCCGCTTTCCGACACGGATCCTGACTACGCGAATGACGAAGCCCAGGCGTTCGGCTTCTACATCCAGAAAGGCCTGTTCGAGGAATATGCCGAGTTCGGCCGCGGCCATGGCCATGACCTTGCGCCATTCGACACCTATCACCAGGTGCGCGGCCTGCGCTGGCCCGTGGTGGACGGCAAGGAAACGCGCTGGCGCTACCGGGAAGGTTACG
Source organism: Pseudomonadota bacterium (assembly GCA_003242525.1). Classification (GTDB taxonomy): domain Bacteria; phylum Pseudomonadota; class Alphaproteobacteria; order Rhizobiales; family Rhizobiaceae; genus Mesorhizobium. The sequence continues at coordinate 3,194 of QGUU01000274.1, forward strand.
ACCCCTATGTGAGGGAAGGGGAGGGAGTAAAGTTCTACGGGCGCCCGGATGGCCGAGCCGTCATCCTTGGCGTGCCTTACGAGCCCCCGGCGGAGAGTCCGGATGAAGAGTACAATATGTGGCTCGTGACCGGCCGGGTGCTGGAGCACTGGCATTCCGGGTCGATGACCCTGCGCGTACCGGAACTGTACAAGGCATTTCCAGGCGCGCGCTTGTTCATGAATGGAAATGACGCGCGCAGCCTCGGGCTCAATCAGGGGCAGGAGGTCCGTGTTGTCTCGCGTCGGGGCGAAATACGCACCCGCGTTGAGACGCGCGGCCGCAACCGCATGCCGCGCGGTGTCGTCTTCGTACCGTGGTTCGACGCCAGCCAATTGATCAACAAGGTAACGTTGGACGCCACCGACCCCATCTCCAAACAGACGGATTTCAAGAAATGCGCGGTCAAGATCCTGCCCGTCACATGACGGCCCGGCGCACATTCACAATATTGCTCGGAGCGATCCTTCTGCTCAGTGGCACGGCTGCTCTCGCCCAGATGGCGTCGGAACTGACCGGCTCGAACCCGCCAATGGAGAACAAAGCTGCGGACCCGTTACCTCGCTGGATCACCGATGACCGTCGGGTGATGCGCGCTTATCCGGAACAGCCGCCGGTCATCCCGCATTCGATTGAAGGCTATGAGCTGTCCGTCAACGCCAACCGCTGCCTGTCGTGTCACAAGCGTGAATTCACCGAGAGCTCCGGCGCGCCGATGATAAGCGTGACGCATTACATGGACCGTGAAGGCCAGATGCTCGCCGACGTTTCCCCGCGCCGCTATTTTTGCACCGCCTGCCATGTGCCCCAGGCCGATACCAGGCCGCTTGTCGAAAACCTCTTTCGGGACATGAGCGAACTCGGCATCGATCATGCCGGGGACAAATAGAATGCTGGCGCGCTTGAAAGCTGCGGCCCTGTTGGCGTGGCACATCGTTTCGACGCCCGCCGCAACGCTCAGCCTGGGTTTTCTGACGCTGGGCGGCTTCCTGGGAGGGGTGATTTTCTGGGGCGCCTTCAACACGGCGCTGGAACTGACCAACACGGAGCCCTTTTGCATCTCCTGCCATGAGATGGAAAACAACGTCTACGAGGAGCTTAGGGAACCATTCATTTTACCCAACCGTTCGGGGGTA
>QGUU01000275.1 GCA_003242525.1 Pseudomonadota bacterium
GGAAAAGGAAAGAAAGGGGCCCTAAGGCGTTTAGGCCCGGGATGAGATCCCAGTTTTGCAACGCGGGGCCGGAAGCCCCTTTGCCGGGATTGTCATAGGCGGGGATCAGCAACGCCTGGGCGCGGCTGTCATTGGCGAAGACATGGAGTTGCATGCGGTTCGTGCCGTTGTAGCGTTCCGGCTCGATCTCCGGCACCCGCTCGACCTCGCTGTAGGGAGCGACCTCGACCGCCCCGCCTTTTATAGAGGCAAAATGGTCCGAAAGGGCGGCGTGCAGTTCGGCTCCCTTGGGCACGCGGGGGAGGGTGCCGAGCTGAAGCGGCACCACTGTTATCATCCCCTGTGCGAAATTGCCGACGGCGGGCTGCATGATCGGATCACGCGCCAGCCGCGCATAGGTTCTCAGCTCCGGCACATGCTTATGCTTGAGGGTCAGACCGTAGGGCAGGAACTCTGGCGCGTCCTCGCCCTTTGATGCGTAATCCTCGATCATGGACCGGCCACCCCCGGAATAGCCGGAAATGCCGTTGACCGTGACGGGGTAGTCATTCGGCAGAAGGCCGGCGGCGACCAGCGGCCGCAGGAGCGCAATAGGACCCTGCGGCCAACAGCCGGGATTTGCCACGCGCCTGGCGGTTGCGATCTTGCCGGCCTGATCCCGATCCATTTCGGGGAAGCCGTATTCCCATCCTTCCGTCACGCGATGCGCAGTCGAGGCATCGATCACGCGCGTTCTTTCATTGGTGATGAGAGACACGCTTTCGCGGGCGGCGTCATCGGGCAGGCACAGGATGGCCACATCCGCTGCGTTCAGGAATTCGGCGCGGGCCTCCGCATCCTTGCGGCGCTCGATGGGTACCGAAATGATCTCCATGTCATTGCGCCCGGCAAGCAGGGTGCGGATCTGCAGACCCGTCGTACCGTGTTCGCCGTCGATGAAAACTTTCGGTTTCATGGAGATTTCTACCTTAAATATCCTCGCCGTGATGAATGTCGGCAGCCGTCTCGCCCTGGCGTGCCTTTCGCTCCGCCAACAGGCCAAGATAGTGCATCGCAACAGCGGAGCCGGCGATGGCGGTTATATCGGCATGATCGTAAGCCGGCGCAACCTCGACGACATCCGCCCCGACTATTTCGATCTGGCCGAGTTGCCGCAGCGTAGAGAGCATGCGAGCGGTCGACGGGCCTCCGGCCACGGGCGTGCCCGTTCCCGGCGCATAGGCCGGGTCCAGGCAGTCTATGTCGAATGTAACATAGGTCTTGATGCCGCCAGTTCGCTCGACGATCGCATAGGCGAGGTCGGATGCGCGCATCTCGTCTATCTCGTAGCCGTGGACGATCTTGATGCCGCATGTCTCCGGTGCATGGGTACGGATGCCCACCTGGATCGATCGGTCCGGATCGATGAGGCCTTCCCTGACGGCGCGGCCCACGAAGGAACCGTGGTCGATACGCTTGCCATCGTCAGGCCAGGTATCCTGGTGGGCGTCGAACTGAACCAGGGCCAGGGGGCCGTGAATGGCGGCATGCGCCTTGAGCAAGGGGTAGGTGACAAAATGGTCGCCGCCCAGGGTCAGGAGGAAGGCGCCCGATTTGAGGATCTTGGCCGCTTCCCTTTCTATCGTGGCCGGGGTCTTGTGGTGGTTGCCGGTATCCAGCAGGCAATCGCCGTAGTCCACCACCGCCAGGCTTTCGAACAGGTCGCGCGCGAAGGGATATTGCGGATCGTTGTCCATGATTGCAGAGGCGCGGCGGATCGCCTGCGGCCCAAAGCGGGCTCCGGGCCTGTTTGTGACAGCGGCGTCGAAGGGAACGCCCCATATCACGGCATCGGCACCCTTTACGTCCTTGGAGTAGCGACGGCGCATGAAGGACAGGGCCCCGGCATAGGTTGGTTCGAATGAGGCCCCGGTTTTCGAGCGGGCGGTAAAGGCGTGATCGATGTTCCGGTTCGGCATCCCTGTTCCTATCCTTATTGTCGGGGGCCAACAACTACAGAACCGATGCGCCGCGCGCCAGTGCGGCAGTGCCGAAAAGTGACTGGCATCATGCGCCAGTTTCCGGAAGGTGCCTCTTCGCGGGGACATGAGGGAGAGACGCTGGTGAACGGCAGTCCGTTTGGGCACTCTCGATACCTTCTTCGAACCCCTGCAGGCTTGCGCCCATTGACATGTCCGCCGGTTCATAGTCGTACGGGGTAAGTGGGAATGCATTCAGCCGGGGAAGATAAATGGACTTGCCACCGACCTTCGAACAATTGCGCGGGATGGTCGGAGAGGAGCTTGGCGTCTCTGAATGGATTCAGGTCGACCAGACCATGATCAATCAGTTCGCCGAATGCACCCGAGACCGCCAGTGGATTCATGTCGACGCAGAGCGTGCGCGGCGGCAGAGCCCGTTCCGCAGCACGATCGCGCATGGCTATCTCACTCTGTCGCTTATCGGGGGGGTGAGCCAGGAAATGGGCATTTTCCCGCAGAACCTGCAGGCCGCCTTCAACTATGGCCTTGACCGGGTACGGTTCATTTCGCCGGTCAAGGCTGGTGCGCGAGTTCGCCTTCGCTGCAAGCTGCTGAGCATGGAAGACAAGGGTCCGGGCCAGTATCTGATGAAAGTCGAAAATACGGTCGAGATCGAGGCTGAGACCAGACCGGCGCTGATCGCCGAAACTCTGGTCATGTGCTACGAACGTCGGCGGAGAAACTGAATACGGTTTTCGCGCCGCGATGTTGCATTGATTCAGGAATCGTCAGCAAGTACCTGAAAAACCATCGCATCTAACAAGAGAAAGGCGGGGAATTCCCGCCTTCCTGTTGAATTCGCTGGTTAGCGCAGCCGGCCGCTTGCGTGAGCAAGCATGGTGTAGACCTTGCCTGTATCGGAGGTCAGGTAGGTTTGCGCCATGATGTTGTCGCGGTCGTTGCGTGAGACATCCTTCAGCAGTTTCTCGAAATCATCGCAGTAGCGGTCGACTGCGGCCCTGAACTCCGCTTCCGACTGGTACTTGCGCCTGATCTCGTCGAAGGTCTGCTGGCCCTTCAGGGTGTAGAGCCTGCGCGTGAACACATCGCGCTCACCACGACGGTAGCGATTCCACAGCTCGATCGACACATCGTGGTCGATCGCACGTGCGATGTCCACCGAAAGCGAGTTCAGCGATTCCACCACGTGCAGCGGGGAGCGCTGGGCCGGAACGGGGCGAGACGGGTTGGCGCGTGGCGCCATCGGCTTTGCCGCATCCTGCTGCGAGGCGCCGGTGAGGAGGTCGCGCACCCAACCGCCTTGCTGCGGGCGCGATTCGCGCTGCCGCTGCCCGGCATCCGCCGGGCGGTCGAGTTCCAGCGTGCCGCGCAATCCAGCGCTGGCAGGCGTCGCCGGGGCAGAGAACGGCGGATTGGGCTGGCGGGGCTGTTCCGGTGCGCGGGACGGTGCCGGCTGGCCCGATCCGCGAGGTTCCGAAACGTCGACCATCCTGCCCGATTTAGCCACGATTTCCGAAAGCTCCTTGAGAGCATTGATCTGCTCCGAGACAGCCTTGCGGATGGCCGTGGTCGACTCCTTGGCCTCTTCGGGCATTTCGATTACGCCCTTGCGCAATTCTGCACGCGTAAGGTCCAGTTCGCTCTTGATGGCGTTGGCCGTACGCCGCATTTCCTCGGTCGCATCGGAGAAGCGGTTGGTGGCGGACTCGATGGCCTCGGTGATGGCCGAGCGTATCTTGTCGGCTGAAGCCAGCGTCTTGCCTTCCGCATTCTGCAGGGTTTGCGAAACCAGGCCTTCGAAGGACCGCATGACCCTTTCGAGGTCTTCGGACTTCTTGACGAGACCGACGGCGAGGTCTTCGAGGGTCGACTGGCGCTCCAGCGTATGTTCCAGATTGCTCTGCGCGGAGCTGAGCAGATCGGAGGCGCTCGCCAGAAGCCGGCTGTGTTCGTCGAAGCGGGTGGCAATGGAGGCCACTTCTCGCAGCGTTGCCGACGACAGCTCGGTAAGCCGCGTGGTGTTGGAGTCCACGAGCCGCGCCGAGCTGGCAAAGGTCTGCGCAGCCTTTTCTGTCGTTGCGGCGAAGCTTTGCGTCGAGGTGGAAAGCTGGCTTTCCACGGTGCCGAGATTGGCGGCGGCACGCTCGATCAACTCGTTAAGCTGCCTGCTGGACTCCGTCATGCGGCCGATGATGTCGTTGACGCTCTGGGCGAGCGTCGAACGCGCACCGTCCACGGCCGAGAGGGTTTCGGCCGTGCGAGCGGCGATTGCTTCCGCCAGCGCCGCATTTTCCTGGGGCGCCTTTTCGGAAGCCCGCTCGGTGGCTTCCCCATTCTGCCCCTGAGGTCGGTGCCGGCTCCGGCGAAAC
>QGUU01000276.1 GCA_003242525.1 Pseudomonadota bacterium
CTGGTGGTGCCGCTTTTCTGCGGCTTCGCCCATTCCTTCTGGACGCAGCACTACCTCACCATCGACCGCAGCTTCACGCTGGAGAACTACCGGATCGCGCTGACGGAGCCGATCTATCGCGATCTCCTGGGCCGCTCGCTCTATATTTCGCTGGTTACCAGCCTGGCCACCGTGATCCTGGCCTATCCCATCGCCTACTACATCTCTTTCCACGGCGGCCGGCGCAAGGGGCTGTGGCTGTTCCTGATCACCATCCCTTTCTGGACCAGCTACCTGCTGCGCGTCATGTCGTGGAAGGTCATCCTGGGCTACAATGGCGTGCTCAATTCCGGCCTGATGGGCCTGGGTATCATCAACGAGCCGATCACCGCGCTGCTTTACAATTCCAATGCCGTCATCATCACGCTGGTGCATGCTTGGGCGGCCTTCGCGATCCTGCCGATTTTTGTTTCGCTGGAGAAAATAGACCGCACCTTCATCGAGGCGGCGCAGGATCTCGGCGACGGGCCGTTCCGGGCTTTCCTGCGTGTCACCCTGCCGCTTTCCTCGCCGGGCATAATAGCCGCATTGCTGATCGTCATGATCCCGACGGTGGGCGATTACGTCACCCCCAAGCTCGTGGGCGGAAAGGACGGGGTCATGATAGCCAACGCCATCCAGGTCCAGTTCGGCAAGGCCGCCAACTGGCCCTTGGGCGCGGCACTGTCGGTCACCACCATGTTCGTGGTCACGCTAATGGCCGGCGCAGCGGTGCTCGTCATTCGCCGGGCCGTGAGGCTGGCGCGATGAAGGCGACGGCCCGGCTTCGGCTTTTGCCGCGCGGCGGCTGGCTGACCGCCTATGCCTTCATCTACGTCGGTTTCCTGTACCTGCCGGTCCTGTTCCTGCCGATCTTCTCGGTCAATACGGCGGCCACGCCCAAATTCCCGCTCTCGGGGTTCACCTGGAAATGGTATCAGGGGCTGCCGCATACGCCGGAACTGATCAGCGCCGCCTGGAACAGCCTGATCGTCGGCATAGCTGCGGCGGTCTTGTCCACCACCCTGGGCATATTGGCCGCCCGCGCCACCACTCGCTACCGCTTTCCCGGCCGCCGCCCCATCAACGGGCTTATCATGGCGCCGCTGGTGCTGCCGGAAATAATCGTCGCCATTTCCATGCTGCTGGTCATGCTTCAGCTTGGCCTGTCACTTTCGCTGTTTACCGTGGTGCTCGGCCACGTATTGATCTGCATCCCCTATTCGATGGCGGTGCTGATCTCGGGCTTCGAAGGATTTGACCGCTCGCTTGAGGAGGCTTCGGCAGATCTCGGCGAGAGCGCATTTGGCACGTTCCGGCGCGTGACGCTTCCGATGGTGATGCCAGCCATCATATCCAGCCTTCTGGTTTCCTTCACAATCTCGCTGGACGAGTTCATCATCGCCTTTTTCCTGACCGGCACGGATGCGACCTTGCCAATCTACATCTGGGGCCAACTCCGCTTTGCCGCCAAGCTGCCGGGCGTGCTGGCCCTCGGCACGCTTCTTCTCGCCGGATCCTTCATCCTTCTGACCATCGCCGAGGTGCTGCGACGCCGCGCGGCACAGCGTACCCTCTCCGAGGGAGGCCTTTATGCTTGACTGCCTCGATACCGACAGCCTGTCGGCTGGACGGCCCCCCAGCGGCCTGACCGTGGCCAAGCCGATGATCGAAATTCGGAACGTCACCCGCAGTTACGGCGCATTCAAAGCGCTGGACGAGGCAAACCTGACGATCAACGAAGGCGAGTTCTTTTCCCTGCTCGGGCCATCAGGATGCGGCAAGACCACCCTCTTGCGCATGATTGCCGGTTTCGACATGCCCACGACCGGCAGCATCTTTATCGACGGCCTGCCAATGGACGGGATTCCCGCCAACAGGCGGCCCACAAACATGGTGTTCCAGAGCTATGCCATCTTTCCCCATCTGAATGTCGAGCAGAACGTCGCCTATGGCCTGAAACGCCTGCGGCTGGAGCCGGCCGAGGAAAGGAGGCGCGTCGAGGAGGCCTTGGCGCAGGTCTCCTTGACCGGTCTGGGCAAGCGCAAGGCCACGGAACTGTCCGGCGGCCAGCGCCAGCGCGTCGCGCTGGCCCGCGCGCTTGTCCTGCGGCCGAAGGTCCTGCTGCTGGACGAGCCCCTGTCGGCACTGGACAAGAAGCTGCGCGAGCAGATGCAGGTGGAGCTGCGCCGCCTTCAGCAGGCGGTGGGCATCACCTTTGTCCTCGTCACGCACGATCAGTATGAGGCGCTGGCCATGTCCGACCGCATTGCGGTCATGTTCGGCGGCCGGATAGCCCAGGTGGATACGCCCAAGGACATATACCAGCGGCCGGTAAACCGGCAGGTCGCGGATTTCCTTGGCGGCATGAACTTCGTAAGGGGCCGGGTCGTGGAGCAGGACCATGCCTCGCTGACCATCGATACACTGGGGTTTGGCCGGGTTACTACCGAACGACCTCCTGCCTTCGTTGGCGATGACGACGCGGCGACACTCGGCATACGCCCCGAGCGGCTTCGTGTCCTGTGGGATGATGCGACCGCACCGCATGAAGTGGCCGGCACCGTCATCGAGCGCCACTATTTCGGCGAAACGACCCACCTGGTCGTTGACGTACCGGGCTTGGAAAAACCGCTCTCCGTTATCGAAACCAATGACTTCGGCGCGGACGACATCCCTGTTGGGACAACGGTCCGCCTGGCCTACGATCCTGAAGCTTTGGTCGCGCTGGCCGACTGACAGCTTGTCTTTGACGGGAGAGCGCCAGCCGCCGGCACACCGGCGGGCTGGCATTGGCCGAGACTCAGATCCGGCCCATGAGCAACAGAATCAGAAAGATGACGAGGATCACTCCGATAATTCCGGAAGGTCCGTAACCCCAGCTGCGGGAATAGGGCCAGCTCGGCACAGCGCCGATCAGTAGCAGGATCAGGATGATGATGAGGATGGTGCTGAGCGTCATCGGAAATGCCCTCTCTCATGTTGCGTACTCACAACAATGCAAAAAGCCGCCCGGGAGTTCCCCGGACGGCTCTGGCAAGGACTGAGGCGCGTTATTCCGCAGCTTTCGGGAAGGTGGCGGCCGGCTCGGCCACGGCATCCTGCCCCGGACTTCCGGAAGTAGAAATGCTGCCCGTTCCGCGACGGCGCAGGAGGCGGCCCAGCCAGTTCCGCTGCTCGCCCGGCGTGCGCTTTGCCCGCGTGAAGATCATCAGCATGGACGGCGTAACGATCAGCGTCAGCACCGTCGCGAAAGACAGCCCGAAAACAATGGCCGAGGAAAGCGATATCCACCATTGCGTGGAGGGCGCGTTGATCGTCGTCTCGTGATGGAAGATCTCCAGGCCGAGGCCGAAGGCAATGGGCAGGACTCCGAGAATGGCCGAAATCGCGGTCAGCACCACCGGTCTCGCACGCTCGCGGCAGGTCTGCAGCACCGCCTCGAGCTTGTCCCAACCTTCCTCGCGTAGCCGGTCATAGGTATCGATCAGTACGATGTTGTTGTTCACCACCACCCCCGCCAGCGCAATCACACCGATTCCGGACATGACGATGCCGAAGGGCTGGTTCGTGAGCAGCAGGCCCAGAAAGACCCCTATCGTGGCCATGACCACGCAGGAAAGCACCAGCCACACGCTGGTGAACTTGTTGAACTGCGCCAGAAGCACGAGGAAGATGAGGAAGATTGCCGCCCCGAAGGCCTTGGAGAGAAAGGCCGACGCCTCCGCGCTGTCCTCGTTGGAGCCGGCAAGCTTCCAGCGCACGCCCGCGGGCAGGCCCATCTCTGCCACCGCCTTGGTGACCTCCGCCTGAACGGCGGCGACCTGCATGCCAGCAGCGACATTTGCCTGCACCACAACGGTGCGCGCGCCGTCGATGCGATTGAGGACGCCGACGCTCGGCTCCGGCTTGCGGACGACGAAATTGGATATTGGCACCGCGCCCTGGTTGGTCTGGATGCGCAGCTCGTCCAGCGTCGAAAGCGTGCGCCGGTCTTCCGGCAGGCGCAGCCTTATGTCGACCGCGTCGTCAACGCCCGCCGGGCGGTATTCTGTAAGCTTCAGGCCGTTGGTGACCAGCTGGACCGCCGTGCCGACAGAAGCGGGCGATACGCCGTATTGAGCGGCCTTGGAGCGATCGACCTCAAGCGCCCAGTCGACGCCGGGCGGCGGCAGGCCGTCCGATATGTCGATTACGCCGGGCACGCTGGCGATCCGCGAAGCCACCTTTTTCGCCACATCGTCCAGCCCCTGAGGATTGGCGGCCGAAAGCCGGATCTGTATCGGCTTGCCGGTTGGCGGGCCGGCTTCCGGCACACGCACTTCCAC
>QGUU01000277.1 GCA_003242525.1 Pseudomonadota bacterium
CGCCAGCTCTGTTCTATCAGCGCCATGCCGGTGGCTCGTTCCACTTCCTGGCGCGCGGCCCGAACAAGACCCGCGACCAGTTCGTCCTCGGTCGTTCCGTCAATCCTGAGATGCACCTTGACCTCGGCCAATGTCACCGGCTCGGCCGCCGGTTCGACGGTTCTGAACAGCGTCATGCAAACCTCTGTCTGGAAGGAAGAAAGCGGCCCCGGCGAAGCAACCGGAGCCGCCCAGCGCCCACATTGAAGGCCAGCTATTCCGGCCAGAGCGGAGCGGCGCAATGCGGCAGGGGGCTGTCCCTCAGCATGTCTTGCGCCATCCGCAGGCAGGGCGCCGTTGTCAGGTGGTCGCGAACTTCAGCAGCTTGATGGCGTCGAAGTCCTGCACGCCGCCGCCCACGCGCTTGGTGGTGTAGAAGAGCACGTAGGGTTTCGCCGAATAGGGATCGCGCAACACGCGCACTCCTGCCCGATCGACGATGAGATAGCCTCTGGCGAAATCGCCGAATGCAATCGGGGTCGCATTGTTGTCGATATCGGGCATGTCCTCCGCCTCCACCAGCGGAAAGCCCATCAGCATGGCGCGCTGTCCGGGGGCAGCCGGCGGCTGCCACAGATAGTTGCCGTCCGCATCCTTCATCTTGCGGATGGCGGCCTGGGTCTTGCGGTTCATCACCCAATTGGCATTCTGGCGATAACCCGCTTTCAGCGCATAGATCGTGTCGATCAGCACATCGGAAGGATCGTCCTCCGGCCAGTCGCCGGCCTTCCCGGTGAGCGTGTAGCCGATCTTGCCCCAGCTCCACGAACTTTCAGCGGCCTGGGTATAGCTGAGAAAGCCCTTCGGCTTGCTGGAGCCATCGCCGGAGACGAAGGCTGCGCCTTCCTGCTCCGCGAAAGCCGCTTCGATCTCGCCTGAAATCCACTGATCGAGATCGACCACCGCGTCATCCAGCAACGAAGCGGTCGCCGCCGGCATTGCGTAGAGCTCCATGGTCGGAAACTCCAGTTCCGCCAGCGTGGCGGTGTTGGTCTGCGTTCGGGACGCCGTCTCCGCAACCCATCCCACCGCGGGTCCGGTAATCGAGAACGGCTTCTTCAAAACCGAAGAAGAGACCTGGCGCACGGATGCTATCGAGCGGATCGGAGACAGAGCGGCAAGCCGCTTGCCGATCTCATCCTCGATCTCGTCCGGCACCAGATAGCCGCCATCCTGCCCGGACCCGATGGACATCGCCTTGATGTCGAGTGCCCGCAACGAGCGCTCGTCTCCGGACCGCATATAGGCCTCGAAGGCAGCCTTGTGTTCGCTGGGCAGCGCGCTGCCCTTGCCCCCGAGTGCCGGCCGGACCCGTTTTAGCGCCAGGTTGTCCAGCATGCGCTTCTGCTGGTCGAGCGCACGCGAAATGCGGTCGACCTTTTCGGCCGTCACCACATCAGCGCCCAAACGACTTTCAATCTGCGCCAACCTCTCGTCATTGCTGTCCTTGAAGGCCTCGAAGGTGGACATGAACTCGGCGAAGGCGTCCTTCACGTCGAGGTCGTCCGCGCTCTTCGTTTCCAGAACCGGGTTTTCCTTTGGATTCATTGCATATGTCCTTTCGGATCGATGAGACGTGTCGCCTGGCGTATGATCTCGGCCAGGCTCTGCTTTGTTCCCATCGCCGCTTCCCGCTGGCGTATGAGAGAGGCGAAGCCCTTGGCGATGACCATCCGGGCGTCGCTCCTGGAAAGCCCCGCATCCCGCGTGAGCCAGGATTCGAATTCCCTCACCGTGGGCAGGCGCTTCATGCCGCCCTTGACGGTCCCGATGCGCGCACCTGGCAGCATGGGAAATGTGACGACTGAAATCTCCCACAGGTCGGCTTCTAGAATTCGGCGTATGCCGGTAGCGGCGTCGCGCCGCGCCCGCACTGTTCGGAAGCCGATGGACAGTCCGTCCAGCGCTCCGACTCGCATGAGCGCATGAACCTCCCGGGCGCGCGCAACACCCGTCGCCAGCCTACCGCGTACAAACAGCCCGCGATGATCCTCGCGAAGTTCGGTCCAGGTGCCGATGGGGCATGCGGGATCGTGCTGATAGAGCATGCGGATACCTTTCGCGCCGCGCTCGCGAAGGGCCTTTGAGAATGCCCCGCGCTCCACGACGTCCTTGGCGAGATCGACGGCGCCGAACAGGCTGGCGTAACCGGAAAACGAGCCGTCGCTCTCCACCTCGTCGAGCGCCAGGTCGACAAACTTGCGCTCGCCGGCCTGCACCGGCATGTCAGCGGTCATCGGCATTCTCTCCTTTCCTTTTCCTCAACAGGGCGAGGATGCGGTTTTCCTCGAAGGCGCGCATGACGACGCCCAGCACCCACCATGCGCACAGGCTCGCCGCAGCAGACCCCATCAGCATCATCTCGTTCGGCCCGATGACGTCTTCGATCCCGAGTTCGGCGGTGATCTTCAGCCCGGCGGTGCCGCCGAACACGAGGCCGCAAACGACGCCGACCGCGAAGCGCGTGGCTGCCTCGCGGCGTCCGTGGGGGAGGATGTAGGCCAGCGAGACGGCGGAACCGGCGACCGCGCCGGTCACCTTCGCCATCCACAGCAGGGTGGCGTTCGAAAGGTCTGACATTGTAGGACTTTCCATTTTCCGCGCGGATCTGTCCGCGCTGCCGCTTTGCGTTTGCATCAGTGGCCGGCGCGCGGCTGATAGCCGACCGCCTCGCGCTTCTCGTCGTCGGTAAGGAAGTCGGCCGCGCCGACGCGGGCCCACAGGGCATCCCGTTCGGCAGACAGGCCCTCGACGCGGTCTGCGTCATACCAGAGGCGGAAGTTCTCTGCGAACACCGGACCCAGCCAGGCCGAAAATTCCCGCGCGATGCGCGCCACGAGCGGCAGCACGGTAAGCCGGTAGAAGGCGCGATTTGCCTCCTGGTAGTTCGCATAGGTGTTGTCGCCGGGAATGCCGAGCAGCATTGGCGGCACACCAAAGGCCAGCGCTATGTCCCGGCTGGCTGAATGTTTCGCTTCCACGAAATCCATGTCCTTGGGCGAGAGCGCCATGGCCTTCCAATCGAGCCCGCCTTCCAGGAGCAATGGCCGGCCGGCGCGCGTTGCTCCCGAGTAGCCCTCCTCAAGTTCGGACTTCAGCCGCTCGAACTGCTCCTCGCTGAGGTTGCCACCTTCCTTCGGCGCATAGACCAGCGCTCCGGAAGGCCGCGCAGAATTATCAAGAAGCGCCTTGTTCCACCGGCCGGCGGCGTTGTGCGTATCGAGCGCCATCAACGCCGCCTCCAGGGGCGGAAAGCCGTAGTGATCGTCAAGCGGATGGAACAGCGTCAGGTGCAGCGCCCCGCCACTTTCCATATCAGCCAGCGGAACACGACGTCGGCCGGCCTTTTCCCTGTGTTCCAGCGCGACCGGCCATCCGTCGGCATCCGCCAACACCTGCACTCGGTCGGGTCGCAGCAGATGCAATTCACGCGCGCCCTCACCCGCTTCCACCAGCTCCACGTAAGCGTTGCCGGCGAGCAGCAAATAGCCGTACAGCGCCTCCATGAAGGTGGCGCCGGCTTGCCGGGAGTTCGGCCGCTCAAGCAGATCGAGCAGCGGATGTTCAACGATCTCGTCCGCACCCTGGTAAAGAAGCCAGGGCACAGCAGAGGCAGCCCCCGAAATCAGCCGCACCGCCCGATGAACGATCGGATTGCGCATGAATCCTTCACGTGCGAGCGTCGCATAATCACGCGGGATCCAGCATGCCTCGCCCTGCGCGTGAAAAGCGATAAAGCCTTGGGGCGCAGCGTTCTTCATCTCGGCGTGTGCGCCGCCGTTCCTTGGACGATGCCAGGGCCATCTCAATGCCATCGATCGATTCCCGTGCTGAAATGGAGCAGTGAAGGACAGACGCCTGTCTGCGTCCTGCTTAAATTCCGAAATCCCGGATCCGCGGTTCCGCGTCGCGACCGTTGAGCAGAAGCTCGCTAAGCGCCCAGACCAGCGCATCGACGCGGTCAGGAGAACGGCCGCCGGAGAGGCCATGCGGCCCGAAATCACACATTTCATCCTCCAGTTCGGGAAAGCGGCCGGCATGGCGCACCCGGTCGGCCTGGTAGAGCGCGGCAACCGGTTCGGCGCGCAGCCATTTCCCGCGCTGCGCACGCACCGGCTTGACCGGCACCGATGCGTCGACCGTGCGTATCACCGCGCTCGCCATCTCCCCACCCTGGTTCACCTCCACCAACAGGCAGTCTGCGGCCAGCGCGTGATAGAGCGATACGGCCCGCGTCGCCCAGTCCTGAGGCCGGGCCGCGTTTAGCGTGGCATCGGCCAACACCACCGCGCGCCCGTCGTCCC
>QGUU01000278.1 GCA_003242525.1 Pseudomonadota bacterium
TGTTGAGCGCGGCGGAAGCGTTGAAGGTGCGCGGTGCTTCGATATGCAGCCGGATGTTGTGCTGGCGGGCGATTTCAGCCACCTGCGCCGTGTACTCGGCGGTGATCGGCGCGCCCTGCGCGCCGCCATGGGTGTTTTCCAGACAGATCAGGCGGGTGACCGGCCAGAGCGATCCCTGTCCGCGAATCGCCGCCCGAACATCGTCGAGATCGAATGTGCCATCCGGCTGGACGTCGAGCATAAACGGGTGGATGCCGCCGTAAGCCGCATGGCTGCCAAGTTCGTAGATGACAATGTGCGATTGGCGGCCCACGATCATCTCGTCGCCACGCTCGCAGTGTGCCAGCGTCGAAACCAGATTGCCCATCGTGCCGCTGACGACAAACAAGCCGGCTTCCTTGCCAAACAGTGCCGCGGCTTCGGCTTCAAGTTCGTTGATCGTCGGGTCTTCGCCATACACGTCATCGCCGACCACAGCGTTCGCCATCGCTTCGCGCATCGCCGGTGTCGGCAAGGTGACGGTATCGCTACGAAAGTCAATCATCTTCATCGAACAAGGCTTTCGGTACAAAAACAGTTAGGTCCGGCCCGATAGTAGTCCCCTTAAACGGGATTGACAAGGGCGCTGTGAGCAGGAAAAGCCCGTACCGGCGGCGATGCATTGTAGCGAACTTATAGCTTGCTAGAGCGCCATCGCTATACGGGTATGGCCTGTCTGCACTTACACCATCAATCGCCTGACGAAAGTCGCGTGCAATTTCCGGGTGAAGCAACTAATTTGGGGCCTTGCAATCCAAACTCAGACGTGCTAACTTATTCCGCATGATCACTTTTAACGCGATTTCCCGTCCTGTTTCCGATGCCATGCCCGACATGATGTCGATGTGCATGTGCATGTGTATGTGTTGTCACTCGGAAACCACCAGGGCGTGAGATACGCAGCGGCGGGTTCGCCGCACGTACATGCAGACAAAGAGCTGACCGTCCTGGTCGGCTCTTTTTGTTTCCGAAGTTACGAGCGGCGCGCAATGTAAGGACAGGCAATGCACGTACGGATCGAAGCCGGATTACAGCAGCGCATCTTCGGCGAGATGGAAGCCAGTTACCCGAACGAAGGCGGCGGGTTCTTGCTCGGCCATGTGCAGGGAAATGACGTGCACGTGGTCGACATCGTCAGCGTTGAAAACGTCTTCCCTGCCGAGGAGCAGTATCACCGCTACGCCATGACGCCGCAGGACTGGGCGCGGCTGGAAGACGAGGCGGACAGCCGGGGCCTGACGCTGGTCGGCTATTATCACAGCCACCCGGATTCCCCTGCCATTCCTTCAGCCTACGACCGCGACCACGCTTTACCGAACTTTGTCTACATCATCACCTCGGTTCAGGGCGCGAAAGCCGTCGATATGAAAGTCTGGCGGCTCGACCCGGACCGCACGCAATTCCACCAGGGCACGCTGACGGTCGATAAGGCCGACGCGCAGGCGGATGATGCGAACAGGTGAGGTTTCAGGCGCTTGTCGCCAATATTGACTTGCTTAATCTTTGCACTCTTGCAATGAGACGGAGGACATCACATGACTGAAGCGCTTGTTACAACCCAGTGGGTCGCCGATAACCGGGACCAGATTCGTTTGATCGAGGTGGACGTCGATACCAGCCAGTACGAGTCCGGCCACATCCCCGGTGCAATCGCCTTTAACTGGCAAACCCAGCTTCAGGACCAGACCAACCGCGACATCATCAGTCAGGCAGATCTGGAAAAGCTGCTTTCCGAGGCAGGCATCACGCCTGACACCCATATCGTGCTGTATGGCGATAACAACAACTGGTTCGCGGCGTATGCCTTCTGGGTGCTGAAGTACTACGGCCACGACAAGGTTTCCCTGCTCGACGGCGGGCGCAAGAAGTGGCTGGCCGAAGAACGCGAAACCACAACCGAGGTTCCATCCTACCCGCGGACGGAATACCGCTCCAAAGGCGTCAATCCAGAACTGCGTGCCGACCGTGATTACGTGCGCCAGCGACTGGAAAAACCCGGCTTTGCTCTGGTCGACGTGCGCTCTCCGGCGGAATACACGGGCGAAATCATCGCCCCGCCGGGTATGAGCGAAACGGCGCAGCGGGCGGGCCATATCCCCGGTGCGGCCAACATTCCGTGGTCGCAGGCAGTCGCCGAAGACGGCACATTCAAGAGCCGGGAGGAACTGGCCAAGCTTTACGGGGCTAAAGGCGTGGACGGCAACGCCGAAGAGATTGTCACCTACTGCCGCATCGGCGAACGCAGCAGCCATACGTGGTTCGCGCTGCGTTACATTCTGGGCTACCAGAACGTCCGTAATTATGACGGCTCGTGGACGGAGTGGGGCAACCTGATCGGCTCACCCATCCGTAAAGGCGAGCAGCCCTAGGAAAACCAGCCCTCACCCTGTCTCCCTCTCTCCCGGCTGTTCCGCCGGGAGGAGGGATTTCAGGCCGGGTTCCAGACTCCCGCTGGGAAATAAGGAACCGAGGGTAAGAGGCATATGGCCTCTTTGATCAATCGAAACCGATTCCGAGGAGACAAATCTCATGGCGAACGTTAACGGCAAGCAGCTTCATTTCGAAACGCAGGCCCTGCACGCAGGCTACAATCCGGATCCGACAACCGGCTCGCGCGCGGTTCCGATTTACCAGACGACGTCCTACCAATTCCGCGATACCGATCACGCAGCGGCGTTGTTCTCGCTGGCCGAGCCGGGGAACATTTATACCCGCATCATGAACCCGACCAATGCGGTCTTTGAGGAGCGTGTGGCGGCGCTCGAAGGTGGCGCGGCGGCGCTTGCGACTGCATCAGGCCAGTTTGCGGAAACGCTGACGGTGACGACGCTGGCCAATGCCGGAGATGAAATTGTCTCATCGGCAGCGCTCTACGGCGGCACGTATACGCTCTTCCGCTATAGTCTGGATCGCCTCGGAATCAAGACGACGTTTGTCGAGGGAACCGATGTCGCCGATTTCGAGAAGGCGATTACCCCGAAGACCAAGCTTATTTATCTGGAAACCATCGGCAATCCCAAGCTCGAAATTCCGGACTTTCAGGGCATTTCGGAGCTGGCCCACGCGCACGGCATCCCGGTCGTCGTCGACAACACGTTCGCCACGCCTTACCTCTTCCAGCCGTTCCAGCACGGCATTGACATCAGCCTGCACTCGACCACCAAATGGATTGGCGGCCATGGCCTGAGCATCGGCGGCGTCATCATTGATGGCGGCAAGTTCGACTGGAAGGCCAGCGGACGCCACCCTGGCATCATCGAGCCGGAACCGGCCTATCACGGCGCGGTCATCTACGATGTCGCGGGCCCGCTGTCGTTCATTATTCGCGCGCGCATTGTCGGCCTACGCGACCTCGGCGGCTCGCAAGCGCCGTTCAACAGCTTCCTGAACATCATCGGCCTCGAAACGCTGGCGCTGCGCATGGAGCGGCACGTCGCCAATGCGCAGGCGGTCGCCGAATGGCTGAGCAACCATCCGGCCGTTGCCTGGGTCAACTATCCCGGCCTGCCAAGCCACAAGAGCTACGAACGCGCGAAGAAGTACCTGCCGAAGGGCGCGGGCGCGGTCATCGGCTTTGGCATCAAGGGCGGACGCGAGGCCGGGCGCGCCTTTATCGACAACCTGAAGCTGTTCTCGCACCTGGCGAACGTCGGTGACGCGCGTTCGCTCGCCATTCATCCAGCCACGACGACGCACTCGCAGTTGAGCGAGGAAGAACAGGCGCTGACGGGCGTGACGCCCGACTATGTGCGTCTGGCCATCGGTCTGGAACACATCGACGACATCCTGTGGGATCTCGATCAGGCGCTCACGGTCGCGCAGGGTAAGAGCGTACATGCAGTGTCTTAAGTAGGGCTTCCTCCCCTGGTCGGAGGCACGGCAGGCTATAGACCTGCAGCATCGTGCTAAGCTCCCCCTTCTCCCGGTGTGCCGCCTCTCGGAACACGGCGCAACCGGGAGAAGGGGCCAGAAATGAGGAAGCATGAAAGGTAAGGTACAATGCTGGCGGTACCGGACAAGAGGCGAACCATGACCTATAAAAATGGCGCTGAACGCCGTCGGCACGACCCGAATTCAGTTGGCATTGTCGAGCGGAAGTATGCTCACTTTGACCAGCCACTAAAACTACGCAGCGGACAAACCCTGGAACGGTTCACGCTGGCCTACGAGACCTACGGCACGCTCAACGAGGACCGTAGCAATGCGATTCTGATCTGCCATGCGCTTTCCGGCGACTCGCACGTGGCGGGCTATTACACCGACGATCCGAATGAGCCACCGGGATG
>QGUU01000279.1 GCA_003242525.1 Pseudomonadota bacterium
GCCCAGCGCCGCCACCAGAAGGTGATTGAGGAGGCGCCCGCCCCCGGCATGACGCCAGAGATGCGAGCCGCGATGACGCAAGCGGCTGTCACGGCGGCTCAGGCGATCGCCTATGCCGGAGCCGGGACGATCGAGTTCATCGTCGATGTTTCGCAAGGGCTGCGGCCGGACCGGTTCTGGTTCATGGAGATGAATACCAGGCTTCAGGTGGAGCATCCGGTGACGGAGATGGTCACCGGCATTGACCTGGTGGAATGGCAACTGCGCGTGGCGGCGGGCGAGAAACTGCCGCTCAGTCAGGAGCAGATCCGGCTTTCCGGTCACGCTTTCGAGGCGCGGCTCTATGCCGAGGACGCTTCCAGGGGCTTTCTTCCGGCCACCGGCACGCTGCACCATTTGCGGTTTCCTGACGCGGTTCCGGACAAGGCGGCCATACGGGTCGAAACCGGTGTCCGTGCGGGAGATGCCATCTCGCCCTGGTACGATCCGATGATCGCCAAACTGGTGACGCATGCACCAGACCGCGACTCTGCCCTTGCCGCAATGCGCGCCGTGCTGGCCCGGACAGAGGTGGCCGGCTCTACGGTCAACACCGCCTTCCTGGCCGCCCTGGCGGCGGACCCGGGCTTTGCTGCCGGTGATGTTGATACCGGACTCATCGAGCGCAGGCAGGAGCAACTGACCAGGCTCCCGCCACCGGATGCGGGCGTTGTTGCAGCCGCGGCGCTGGCCGCTGCAGGCGTGGAGGAATGGCCTCGGGCGGAGGACCCGTGGGCGACGCTGGCAGGCTATGCGCATTTCCATGCTGTGCCCAAGACAGTGGAACTGCGCCTGGGCGCGGAAACGGTTTCCGCCCGAATTTTCGTCAGGGATGAGAAATTCGTGGTCGAGCTGGCCCCAAATCCCGTCAATCCCTCTCACCAGAACGTTACAATGGCGGATACGGAAACCAGGCATAGGGTTGCTCGCTGGCCGGGTCATGTCACCGTATTTGCAGGTGCGGTTGCCTATACATTCGCCATTCCTGATCCGCTGGCGCAGGCGGGCGAGGCCGCTGGCGGCATGGCATCGTTGCGCGCGCCCATGCCCGGACTGGTCAAGGTCGTGCGCGCCGCACGCGGTGACAGGGTGGTCAAGGGCCAGCCCCTTCTCATTCTCGAGGCGATGAAGATGGAGCACACAATCTCCGCACCGCATGACGGAGTGATTGCGGAAATACTGGCGGAGGGATTGCAGGTCAGCGAGGGCGCATTGCTGGTGCGCTTTGCCGAGGAAGAAGCCACCGTGTGAGTTGCAAACCTGTCCGCGAGGCGCCGGAGGAGACGCCCCTGCCCCACAACTTCGCGTGAGCAAAGCTGACCGACTGTCGGGGTCGATGGCGGAGGCCTGGGGCGCTTGACGTTCGAACAAAAAATGGCCGGGCAAGCCCGGCCATTTCCGTATCAGAAGACTAAATCAGGGCTGGATCGGCGCGTAGCTTCCGTCGTGCCACTGGTTGATGTCATAGCTGGCATTCTTCAGGTCGCCCTTCTCGTCGAAGACGACTTCGCCGATGACGGTCTTGATCGGCTCGCCATTCTTGAGCGCCTCGGCTACCTTCACAGGATCTTCGCTTCCGGCGCGCTCAATGCCCTGCGCAAAGGCCTGGATCACCGCGTAGGAGAACAGCGTAAAGCCTTCCGGCACGAAACCGCCGGCCTTGATCTTCTCGATTACTTCCTTCGCTTCCGGCTTGGCCTGGGGATCGGACGGGAACACGAACATGGTACCCTCGCCAGCCGGGCCGGCAACCTGCCAGAATTCCGGCGAGGCGATGGAGTCCGGCATGATGAGCTGGTATTTGAGGTTCTGTTCGGCCGACTGGCGCAAGATCAGGCCCGCCTCGGGGTGATAGCCGCCAAAATAGACGACATCCGCCTTCATTTCCTTCAGCTTGGTGACCAGGGCCGAATAGTCCTTTTCACCGGCATTGATACCTTCGTAGGCGACTTCCTTGAGGCCGCTCTCATTCATGGTCGCGCGCACGGCGTCAGCCACGCCCTGACCGTAAGCGCTCTTGTCATGCAGGATGACGACATTCTTGCCGGCATATTTCTTGGCGATCCACGGCCCGATGAAAGCGCCCTGCGCATCGTCGCGCGTGTAGAGGCGCATGATCGTGGACCAACCCTTGGCGGCCGCGTCGTCGGTCATGACGGGGTTGGAGGAGGCCGGGCTCATCATAAGCGCGCCAGCCTCGGCATATACGGCGGAGGCGGGAATGCTGGCGCCCGAGCAGGCGTGACCGTCGATGAACATCACGCCGTTGCCGACGATACGGTTGGCAATCGAAACGGCCTGTTTGGGATCGCACTGGTCGTCCTCGAAATCGAGCTTGATCTGCTTGCCGAGAACGCCGCCCTTGGCGTTGATCTCGTCGGCTGCAGCCTGGGCGCCGTGCCTGAACTGGTCGCCGATCGTCGCAAGCTGGCCGGTCATCGGTCCAGCGACGGCAAAGGTGATCTCGTCAGCCCAGGCCGTTTGCGACGACAGCAGCATGCCTATCAGTGCAGCACTCGCCAGGTATTTTATCTTTTTCATCAAATGGTTCCCCCATGTTCGGACGGACCATACGGCCCGCTCTTCACCTCGGCGGCAAGATTCCATCGCCGCCCATTCCTGTCTTGGCGCATCGGCGCCGTGCCGTTGGGCCTGCGTCCTATAGTGGCTTCAGCGGTCGGTGAAAAGACGGAAGCCGCGCCGGCTCAACTCCGGACGCGGCTTGCTGGGATGATTTGTCCGGCGCCCCCGGCTCCGGACAAATATCGCTTCCCTGTTGATGGCGCAGTCAGCATTGCCGCGGCGCTCGTTCTTGGGGCGGCCCGATGCCACCCTTGGCTGCGCTTAGGCGCAACTTCGTGCAAGCTCCCGGCCTTCCCCTCAGTGAACGGTCATCCATTCGCGAGCTTCGCGCAGCGCCCGGGCAATTTCCACCTTCGACATCGTTGCCGACAATTCCGAGCGCAGTTCCGCAGCCCGCACGGATCCCTTGATAGCGGCAATGTTGAACCACTTGTGCGCGGCGACGAGATCGGTCTCGCAGTCCCGGCCGGTTGCATACATCATGCCCAATTCCAGAAACATGTCGGCCTGCGCGGCGGCGCCCATCGTGCCGAAACCAGCCTCAAGCATTTCGAAACGTGCCATTGTGCAATCCCCTGTCTGGTCCCTGTTTCTCCCGAGAGCCCTTCCCTTGTCCCCTGGAAGGTTGCCTCAGCGATGGTTCCGAGAATGCCGAGGAGCCTTGAACCGCGCGTTAAACGGTGTGCTTAATTTGAGGAAAACAAAGCTAAAACAAGAGGTAAACGGCACTAAGCGTTAAGGATAGAAATCCAGCGATCACGGCGTTTTGCGGAAAATTCGACGAAAATGGCAAGCCGCCGCGTCAACGCTTGGCTAACCACGCAAACAGCCTGCCTTTGGCGGCAGCCATAGTTTTCTTCGGGAGGACGCAGGGTTCTGCCGAGAAAAGATCGGGACCTTTACCAGCCTTTACCCCCACTTCCGTTTTTCGAGCGGCTGCACTAGCTTACGTTTGCGTAAACGTCGCGGCATCCGCCGCGCCGCAAAGGGAGGTGGACATGCTGCGCAGGGTGAGCCTGGCACTCGCAACCGTTTCGTTCCTGGCCGGGGCTGCCCTGGCCGACCCAATCGAAGGTAACTGGAAGACGGCGTCGGGCGAGACCGCGTCGATCGTCGGCGGTTCGGCCTTTTCCATCACGCTTAAGTCCGGGAAATATTCCGGCAAGAAAATCGGCTCGCTGAAAGCAACGGGCGACAACAGCTACACAGGGTCGATCACGGACCCGGCAACGGACAAGACCTATTCCGGCAAGGCCACCCTCTCGGGCGCCACGCTCAAGATGCGCGGCTGCATGCTGGGCGGGCTGATCTGCAAGAGCCAGACCTGGACAAAGCTCTGAAGGCAGGGTCTGCTCCCGACAGCCACTTACCGTCCTGCGAGTTGCCGTGGTGGCAGAGCTTCCGCCGCCATCGCCCGGTAATTGAGTAAATTGCCATAAACCAATTTGAACCCCAGATGAACGCCTGCCTCAGGACTGGTTCAGGGGAAATCCGGCATTTTCGCGTCACTGATGGAGACGCCGAAATGCTTGCTCGCCGCTTCACGATTGTCTGCCTACTGATGATGCTGTTCGGCATGGGCTTCGCCATCCTCGTGGCCGAGGCAAGCCGCGACCCGCGCCCCTGGGAAGAAACGGGCCGAGGTGGCTGCGGCATCTTTTGTCAGAGCCTTCTGCGCAACTAACCGCACCACACAACG
>QGUU01000280.1 GCA_003242525.1 Pseudomonadota bacterium
GTTCCCGACGCTTTCCCGTGCACTCCAGCCACCAGCGCACCTGAAGCGCGTGGATGGAATTTGCCGCCTCCCCATATTTGAGCGCGTTGGTCGCAAGTTCATGGAAGGTGAGGCCGAGAGCCTGCGTCATCGTCTCGTCGAGCAAAACCTCCGGTCCCGAAAGCAGACCGGGTGGCAATTCCTTGCCGAACACCTGGCTAAGTTCGATGTGCAACAGGTCGCCGAGATCGGCCTTTTGCCATCGTGATCTGGTGAGCATGTCCTGCGAAGCGGCCATGGCCTGGAGTCGTGCTCCGAAGGAGGCAGAAAACTCCTGAAGGTCGGTCGAGCCCGCAGCCGTCTGCCGGGCTATCGCAAGGACGCGCGTGATCGAGTTCTTGATGCGGTGCTTCATCTCCTGAAGCATCAGGTCCTTTTCGAGCAGGCTCTTCTCTGACGTCTCGTG
Organism: Pseudomonadota bacterium; assembly: GCA_003242525.1. Lineage (GTDB taxonomy): Bacteria > Pseudomonadota > Alphaproteobacteria > Rhizobiales > Rhizobiaceae > Mesorhizobium. Next base: position 446 of record QGUU01000280.1, read on the forward strand.
CAGCTGGGATATGGCGTCGTAGGCCCGCTCCTGGTAGCGGGACACAAGGGCGATCGCGCCGGCAAGCAGAAGGCCGAACAGGCCGAGCATGACCGGAACGATGCGCGAGGACGGCGCTTCGAAGGCGCTGGTGGGCCTGAAGAGAATCGTCCATTCACGCCCGGCCACCGTGACCTGTCGCGTGACCAGCAGTTTGTCGCCCAATGCGTCCAGGGGCGGGCTTTCCGAGCGGTAAAGCAGCTGGTCCGATGCCGGATCTCCGTCATAGACTTCGATGTTGACCGGAAGCAGCGGCATGCGCCGTAACGCGGCCTCGAAGAGTTCCCTGGCGCGAAAGGCGGCATATAGCAGGCCGCTTGTTGCCGAGGCCGTCGAATCTATGCCGTCCGGGGCAGTGGGTACGTTCACACGTACGAAAACCAGAAAGCCCGGGAAGATCGTTGTGCGCGTCGCGCTTCCAAGCATGACGAGACCGGTGGCATGCTGCTGGTCGTCGTCCATGGCCTTTCTGATGGCGTCGCGCCGGTGCGGATCGCTCATCATGTCGAACCCGATCCCGACCCGGCTCTCCTCGCTCAATGGCTCGAACAGCACGATCGGTGTTCGCCACGCCTCGGCCGACGGGGGAAATACAGAAACGGCCATGCCCTGCTCGCTGGCGATTTCGCGCTCGACGAGCGCTTCATCGCCGGCCTTCACGAGCCTCAGAAAGCCGATTCCACGCAGACCCGCAAAGTGCGCGTCCACGTCCAACGCATTGAAGAATGTTCTGAATTCTCCCGGCTTGACCTGTCCACGGCGGGCATGAAACAGGGCTTGCGTCGCGCGCAGCAGAGAAAGATGAAGATCGATCCTGCTTTCAATCCGGTTCAGCGCGTCGTCCGCCGTGGCCGCAAACTTTATGCGCGCCGCCTCCTGCGAGGCGAAATAGGCAAAGCTGGCCATTGTCAGGCTTGCCAGCGCGACGGCCACGAAGGCGACGATGGGCAGGAATCTTTTCAACTGAGGGCGCTATCCCACGACACGACAGGCCTCTCTTACCAAGTTGAGGCGACAACACCAATGGTTCCACTTCGTGGGGCTCTGGCACTACGGGCAACCTTGCAGGCCGTCAGGCGGCGATCTTCAAGGCGCCGGGCCCCGGTATTGCGCCGGGCGGGCATTTGCCGAGGATGATCATCCCCAGCACCTCATCCTGCGTGACGTCGCTCGTCACGGCAGTGCCGACAACCTGTCCGTTCTTCATGACGCAGACACGGTCGGCGAGGTCGAACACGTCGTGGATGTCATGGCTGATGAGGAAGATGCCGATGCCGTCAGCCTTGAGCTGGCGGACAAGCTCACCGACCTGTGCCGTTTCCTGCGGCCCGAGCGCCGCGGTCGGTTCGTCCATGATAAGGATCCGTGCGTTGAAGAGTATGGCGCGGGCAATCGCCACCGACTGTCTTTGACCTCCGGAAAGCTTGATGACCGGCTCCTTGAAGCGCTGGAAGCGAGGGTTCAGGCGCCCCATCACCTTGCGTGCCTCCGCCTCCATCGCCACGTCGTCAAGCGTGTTCCAGGGCGTCATCAGTTCGCGACCCAGGAAAAGGTTGGCCGCTGCATCGACATTGTCGGCAAGTGCCAGGGTCTGGTAGATCGTCTCGATGCCGTACTTCTTGGCGTCACGAGGATTGTTGATCTGCACCTCCTCGCCATTGACGAAGATCTGGCCTGCATCGCGCTTGTACGCACCCGAAAGGATCTTGATGAAGGTCGACTTGCCGGCACCGTTGTGTCCGAGCAGTGCGACCACCTCACCGGGGTAGAGGTCGAGCGAGGCGTCGTCCACCGCGCGTATGCCGCCGAAGGCGATGGAGATGTTCTTCATCTCGACGAGCGGCGTGCCGCTGCGGTCGACGGGAGCCTTGATATCGGCCATAACGTTTCTCCCTAGATGCGCTTCTTGTAGAGAGTATCGAGCCAGACGGCGATGATCAGCACGGCGCCGACGACAATGCTCTGAAGTGGCGAGTCGATGCCGAGCAGGACCATGCCGGATTGCAGCGACTGCATCAGGAGCGCGCCGAGCATCGCGCCCAGCACGGTGCCGGAACCACCCGACAGCGACGTGCCGCCGATGACAGCCGCTGCGATGACCAGCAATTCGTCCAGCGTGCCCAGCGCGTTGGTGGCGGCATTCAGGCGCGCTGAAGAAATAGCGGCACTGATTGCGGTCAGAGCGCCCATGATCATGAACACCTTCATGGTGATCCAGCGGGTGTTGATGCCGGCGAGATTGGCGGCCTCGGGGTTTCCGCCGATTGCGAAAACGTAACGCCCGAAGCGCGTGCGGTTGGTAACGAAGGTCATGACGATGCCCACGGCGATGGCCATGAGCACCGGAATGGCGATGCCATGCGCGATGAAGAGCCCCCCGTCGGGGATGGTGATGTTGTTGGCTTCGGCATAGCGGCGGACAATGCCGATCGGCCATGGATAGGAATTGGCGACCCAGACGGCGCTCAATATTGCGGCGCTGGCCACGGCGCCGAGAAAGACTTCGGCCCAGAGCGGACGAAGGGGAAACTTGAACCGCCGCCGCTGGCGCCGTCCGTTCAGCAGCATGAATGCCACTGCGACGCAGCCGGCCAGGCCTACCGCCCAGCTCCAGAATGCGCCGATGGCGCCCGCGGGACCGCCTCCCATGAGCTGGAAGGTAGCATCGAGCGGGGCGACGGTCTGGCCGTTGGTAACCCACCAGGCCGCTCCGCGCCACACCAGCAAGCCGCCCAGCGTGACGATGAAGGAAGGAACTTCGAGATAGGCGATGATGAAGCCCTGAATCGCACCTATGACCAGGCCGAGGGCTACGCCTACGAGGAGGGCAATCAGCCAGATCCAGGGATTGCCCAGTTCGAAACCCATCTGTTGCACGAGAATGCGCGCCTGCATCACGCCCATTATCATGCCGATGAAACCCTCGATCGAACCGACCGACAGGTCAATGTTGCGCATGACGATGACCAGGACCATCCCGGTCGCCATGATCGCCACCGACGAGCTTTGTACGGACAGGTTCCACAGGTTCCGCGGCGTAAGGAACAGTCCGCCCGACATAAAATGGAGAAAGACCCAGATCAGGGCGAGCGCCGCCACCATGCCGAGCATGCGGGTGTCGAGTTCCGTCGCCTTGAGAAAGCGACCTAACACGCCCAATTCCGTGGCTCTGGCGGTATCAAGCGGCGGATTCGTCGTATCGGTCATGAAATCCTCCCCAAAGCCGACCGCGCGAAGCCTTGCGCCTGGCCGGATCGTAAGCGCTTTTGCGCTGTGCTTGAAGCGGAAAGCCTGATCGCGGACTGAAAACGCCGCGACCAGTCTGGCCGCGGCGTTTCCGAAATATCCGGCCTCGCGATCAATCGCAGGCGGCGACCGCGCCTGCCGCCACGCCGGCGCAGACGGCGTCCTTGGAGATCCATCCGGCGTCGATGACGACGTCGAGATTATCCTTGGTGATGGCAACCGGTGTCAGGAAGACCGATTTTACCGTGTTGCCGCCCGGCGTCGTGAAGTCGACGACGCCTTCGATCTCCTCCATCTTCTTGCCGTCGGCAAGCTGCGAAGCAATTTCCGCGGCGGCCTTGCCGAGCTCGCGCGCATCCTTCCATACCGAGACGGTCTGCGTACCAAGTGCGATGCGGTTCAGTGCGGCGTGGTCGCCGTCCTGGCCCGACACCGGCACGGAGCCAGCGAGGCCCTGTGCCTGGAGCGCAGCTATCGCGCCACCAGCCGTGCCGTCATTGGAAGCCACCACCGCATCGACATTGTTGTCATTGGCCGTGAGGAACTGCTCCATGTTCTTCTGGGCATTGGCGGGCCACCCACCAA
>QGUU01000281.1 GCA_003242525.1 Pseudomonadota bacterium
ATATAGAGGTGCAGGTGCTGGGCGACACTCACGGCAATGTCGTGCATCTGTTCGAGCGCGATTGTTCGATCCAGCGACGCAACCAGAAGGTCGTTGAACGCGCGCCGGCGCCCTATCTCGACGAAGCCAGGCGACAGGAACTGTGCGGCTATGCGCTGAGGATCGCGCGCGAGACGGGCTATGTCGGTGCCGGCACCGTCGAGTTCCTCATGGATGCCGATAGCGGCAACGTCTATTTCATCGAGGTCAATCCGCGCATTCAGGTCGAGCATACGGTGACGGAGGAAGTCACGGGTATCGACATCGTCAAGGCGCAGATCCACCTCCTCGATGGCGCCGCCATCGGAACGCCGGAAAGCGGCGTCCCCGCGCAGGAGGCCATCCGGCTGAACGGTCATGCGCTGCAGTGCCGCATCACCACCGAAGACCCGGAGCAGAATTTCATTCCCGACTACGGGCGCATCACTGCCTATCGTGGGGCGACCGGCTTCGGCATCCGACTGGATGGCGGAACCGCCTATTCCGGCGCGGTCATCACCCGCTACTACGATCCGCTCCTGGAAAAGGTGACGGCATGGGCGCCAACGCCGCAGGAGGCGATCGCCCGCATGATCAGGGCGTTGCGCGAATTCCGCATTCGGGGCGTGGCCACCAACCTCACCTTCCTTGAGGCAATCGTCAGCCATCCGGCCTTTGCAAGCAATGACTATACGACGAGGTTCATCGACTCGACGCCGGAACTGTTTGCGCAGGTCAAGCGCCAGGATCGCGCGACCAAGCTGCTCAATTATCTCGCCGACGTAACGGTGAACGGTCATCCGGAGACGCGTGGGAGGCAGAAGCCGAACCCAGCCGCAGCCGCGCCGGTGATCCCCTGGTTTACCGGTCCCATCCCGGACGGTACGCGCCAGAAACTGGACGCGCTCGGGCCGGAAAAATTCGCCAGATGGATGCGGGACCAGAAGCGGGTCCTGATAACCGACACGACTATGCGCGACGGCCACCAGTCGCTGCTCGCCACGCGCATGCGCACCTTCGACATCGCCCGCATAGCCGGCACCTATGCCAGAGCCTTACCCGAGCTTTTTTCGCTGGAATGCTGGGGCGGCGCGACCTTCGACGTAGCCATGCGCTTTCTCACGGAGGATCCGTGGGAGCGGCTGGCGCTGATCCGGGAAAAGGCGCCTAACATCCTGCTGCAGATGCTGCTGCGCGGCGCCAATGGCGTCGGCTACACAAACTATCCCGACAATGTCGTCCAGCATTTCGTGCGCCAGGCGGCAGCCGGCGGCATAGACCTGTTCCGCGTGTTCGACTGCCTGAACTGGGTAGAGAACATGCGCGTGGCCATGGATGCGGTCGGCGCCGAGGGCAAGCTGGTGGAGGCCGCCATGTGCTACACCGGCGACATTCTCGATCCGGCCCGGGCGAAATACGATCTCAAATACTATGTCGGGCTGGCGAAGGAGCTGGAATCCGCCGGCGCACATATCCTTGCTGTCAAGGACATGGCAGGGCTGCTGAAGCCGGGCGCGGCGCGCGTGCTGTTCAAGGCGCTGCGCGAAGCCACGGACCTGCCTATCCATTTCCACACGCACGACACCTCCGGTCTTTCGGCCGCGACCGTGCTGGCTGCTGTCGAGGCGGGCGCGAATGCCGTGGACGCGGCGATGGATGCCTTTTCGGGCAATACCTCGCAGCCCTGCCTGGGTTCTATCGTCGAGGCGCTCAAGGGTACGGAGCACGATCCGGGACTCGACCCGCAATGGATCCGGAAGATTTCCTTCTATTGGGAAGCGGTGCGAAACCAGTATGCCGCTTTCGAAAATGACCTGAAGGGCCCGGCGTCCGAAGTCTATCTGCACGAGATGCCGGGCGGCCAGTTCACCAACCTGAAGGAGCAGGCCCGCGCATTGGGGCTGGAAACCCGCTGGCACGAGGTGGCGCAGGCCTATCATGACGTCAACCTCATGTTCGGTGATATCGTCAAGGTCACGCCATCGTCCAAGGTTGTCGGCGACATGGCGCTGATGATGGTGAGCCAGGACCTTACCGTTGCCGATGTGGAGAACCCGGCAAAGGACATCGCCTTTCCCGAGTCCGTCGTTTCCATGCTGCGGGGAGACCTTGGTCAGCCGCCGGGAGGATGGCCCGCAGCGCTGCAGAAGAAAGCACTGAAGGGCGACAAGCCCTATACCGTGCGGCCCGGTTCGTTGCTGAAGCCGACCGACCTCGAGGCAAGCAGGCGGGAGGTGGAGGGGAAGATCGGCCGCAAGCTGACAGAGAAGGAATTTGCCTCCTGGCTGATGTATCCGAAGGTGTTCAGCGATTTCGCCGCGGCACGCGAAACCTATGGGCCCGTCAGCGTGCTGCCGACCCTTACCTATTTCTACGGCATGGCGCCGCAGGAAGAGATCTTCGTGGACATCGAGAAGGGCAAGACGCTGGTCATACGTTGTCTCGCCATCGGCGATGTGGACGACAAGGGCATGGTGACCGTGTTCTTTGAACTGAACGGGCAGCCGCGTCGCGTCAAGGTGCCGGACAGGATCCATGGCGTCCCTGCCGGCAAGAGCCGCCGCAAGGCCGAGCCCGGCAATGAGGCGCATGTGGGTGCACCGATGCCCGGCGTTGTTTCCGGCGTTGCGGTCACCGCCGGTCAGGCCGTGAGGGCAGGCGACGTGCTCCTGTCCATCGAAGCGATGAAAATGGAGACGGCGCTGCACGCCGAGCGCGACGGCACCGTTGCTGAAGTGCTGGTGCGCGCCGGCGAGCAGATCGACGCCAAGGATCTCCTGGTCGTCTACGAATGAAGCATTGCGGAGGGTCTGCCGCGGCCTTCCGCCTCGCCCGAGCGACTTCCTCAGCCGCTGATCCAGGTCAGGCGGATGGCGACGAGCCCCGCAAGGGCCGCCGCGACCGAGACGAGCCATCCCGTACGTGGAAAGTCGGAAAAGCGATAGCCGCCAAGCCCCATGACGAGCGTGTTGTTGTGGTGGCCGAACGGCGTCAGGAAATCGATCGACGCGCCCATAGCCACGGCGATCAACAAAGGCTCAGGTGGGGTGCCGGCGGCGCGCGCAACATCGATCGCGATCGGCCCGAGAACGATCATGGCGGCGGCATTGTTGACGAATGGCGTCAGCAGGAGCGCCAACAGCAGCATTGAAGCGGCCAGCGTCGTCGTTCCGGCGTCGGGAAGGAAAGCGATCAGGTACTCGGCAAGGAAGCGCGCCGTGCCGGTGGATTCGACGGCCGCACCCAGCGGGATCATCGCCGCCAGCATGATCAGGATGGGCCAGTCGAGCCCTGCCAGCGCCTCGCGCAGTTCCAGCGTTCCGGCTGCTGCCAGGGCAAGAACGACAGCACCGAAGGCGACCTGCGGCGAGACCGGCACCAGTGCTGCTGCAAATATGCCGGCTGCGAATATGGCAAGGCTGAGTTCGCTCGCGGGGCGTTGTGGGAGCCGAGGTGCATCCAGGGCCAGCATCTCCGTCTCCTCCAGGGCATCCGCGATCCCCTCCGGCGGCCCGTCCAGGTAGACAACATCGCCAATGGAAAGCTGGAGATCGTCAAGGGAACCCTCGATGCGCGGTGTGCGTGGCGAGACGGCTACCAACTCGACGCCGCGCGAAGCAAAGGCGAAAAGGTTGCCGACCCTCGAGCCCACGACGGTGCTTTCGGGCATGACAACGGCGCGTGTGGAGGGCAAGCCGATGCGGTTGCTCCGGGACGACGACAGGGACCCGTCCCGCAAGAGGCGGTCGATTTGCGATGCAGGCGCCTGGAACAGCACCGTGTCGCCTGGCTGGAGAGCCGCCTTGCCCGCCGCCAGGAAAACATGTGCGCCGTTCCTGAAGACGGAATGGATATTGAAGGGCAATTGCTGGAGTTTCTGGCCAACAAGCGGAGAAGCTGGCGGCACCTGGGCCGCCATGACGACGATGCGTCGCGAGCCTTCATCTTCGTTCTTTCCGACTGCTGCGGCGAGGCGAACGGGCACGAAAAGGACGATTGCCGCCAGCCCGGCAAGCGCGGCCGGCATGCCCGCCCAGGCAAAATCGAACAGGGCAAAACCATGTCCTGTGGCGGCGCGAAGCTGGTTGCTCGCGATGAGGTTAGCCGGCGTGCCGATTTCGGAGCAGATGCCGCCGAGCAGCGTTGCGAAGGAAATTGGCATCAGCGCGCGTGACGGCGCGATGCCGGCAGCATGGCAGACGCCGTAGGTCACCGGAAGCATCAGCGCAAGCGCACCGATATTGTTCATGAAGACGGATATGGTCGCAGAGATCAGGCACAGAATGGTAATGGT
>QGUU01000282.1 GCA_003242525.1 Pseudomonadota bacterium
GAAAACATCGGCACCATCAATGACATCGTCCTCAACGCGGAAGGCATGGCCGAGCAATATGTCATCGGCGTAGGAGGCTTCCTTGGCGTTGGCCAGAAGAACGTCGCCTTCAACGTCGCCGACACCCAGTGGGTCGAACAGAACGGCGACCGCTGGATGATCGTCCAGGGCAGCAAGGAAGAATTGCAGGGCCTCCCGGACTTCGACCGGTCGGCCTATGATCCTGCTCCTGCCGCTGCTGCCGCCGGCAGCGATGTGCCTGCAGAAGTCAAGCCGACCACGAATACGGCTGAGAACGCGCCGGCTGCGGATGACTCGACAACGGCCACGTCAAACCAGGCAGCGCAGATGCCTGACACGGGAAATCAGGCGGCCCCGACGCCTGACACCTCCAACCAGACCGCGCAGACGCCTGACACTGGCGAGCAGGCGGACACCGATAACACCCGGACTGCCGCCATCGACAGGTCTGCTCTTACGGAAGTTCCGGCAGACAAGATCAGCGCTGACAACCTGATCGGCACGACCGTCTACGGCGCCAATGACGAGACGGTCGGCGAAATCGGTGACGTGGTGCTGTCCGCAGACAACAATGTGGACGCGATCATTGTCGATGTCGGCGGCTTCCTCGGAATAGGAGAGAAGCCTGTAGCCATCGGCATGGACAAGCTGAAATTCATGGCCGACAGCGACGGAAACCAGTATCTCTATACTGATTTCACCAAGGAGCAGTTCGAGGCGCAGGCCGCCTATGACAAGGGCACCTACGCCGAGAAGCGCGATGAACAGCGCATGATGGTTCGATAGTCTCCATCATCTACAATCAGAAGGCCCGCGCCTCGGCGCGGGCTTTTTGTTGTGACATGGCGTTGAACGATTTGCCGGGATTGTTCATTTTTAGAGGACAGACCATTCTGTTCCGCATACCTATGCCCGGCGGTCCGCAGGGCGCATATTGTGCTTGCACGGCGGGGAGGGCTCAACGGGAGCAAGCACATGCTTGACCAGATCAAAGGGCTGCATCACGTCACTGCGATGGCGAAGGACGCGCGGCAGAACAATCACTTCTTCACCCACACGCTCGGCCTTCGGCGGGTCAAGAAAACCGTCAATTTCGATGCGCCGGACGTCTATCACCTCTATTATGCCGATGAGGTGGGCTCGCCCGGCTCCGTCATGACCTATTTCCCCTTTCCAAATATCGGCCAGGGCCATCCCGGCGTGGGCGAGGTGGGAACAACGGTCTTTTCCGTGCCCGAAGGCACGCTGGATTTCTGGGAGCAGCGCCTCACCGACGAAGGTGTCACCGGGCTCGCGCGCGAGGAGGCATTCGGCCAGAAGCGGCTGCGCTTCTCCGGCCCCGACGGAGATGGCCTCGCCCTGGTCGAGGATCGGGCCGACACGCGCGCACCATGGCACAAAGGCGGCGTCCCGGCAGACGAAGCGATCCGCGGATTCCACTCGGTATCGCTGCGCCTTAGGGACGGCGGGGCCACAGAGGAATTGCTGAGGTTCATGGGTTACGAAGAAATCGACCGGTCCGGGAACATTCGCCGCCTTGCCATCAAGAACGGCAACGGAGCCGATGTGGTCGACATCGAGACCTTGCCCGGGGCCCGATTTGCAGCCCCCGGCGCCGGTTCGGTCCATCATGTTGCCTTTGCCGTCGAGAACCGCGAAAGGCAGCTCGAAGTGCGCAAGGCCTTGATGGACACGGGCTACCAGGTCACGCCGGTGATCGACCGGGACTACTTCTGGGCGATCTACTTCCGCACGCCCGGCGGAGTGCTCTTCGAGGTTTCGACCAACGAACCGGGCTTCGACCGAGATGAGGATACCGCACATCTGGGCGAGGCGCTTAAGTTGCCCCTGCAGCACCAGCACCTGAGACCCTTTCTGGAACGGCACCTTCAGCCGCTCGGCGATTGAGGCCGGCCATGACCTGGGACAGCTACATCCACAAGGTCCTTCCCGGCGAACCGGGCGGACCGATGCTCTTCATGTTTCATGGCACCGGGGGCGACGAGGACCAGTTCGCCGCCTTCGGACGCGAAATTTCCGCGACCGCCACCGTCGTGGCGCCGCGAGGCGATGTCTCCGAGTATGGCGCGGCCCGCTTCTTTCGTCGCACCGGCGAAGGCGTCTACGATATGGAAGACCTGGCGCGCGCGAGCACCAAGGCTGCAGCCTTCGTGAAGGCGCATGTCGAGATGAACCGGCCATCGGCGGTGCTGGGACTTGGCTATTCGAACGGCGCCAACATTCTGGCATCCACGCTCTTTGCCGCCCCCCAACTGCTCGATGCGGCGGTACTGATGCATCCGTTGATCCCGTTCGAACCGCAGGTTGCCGGAAGCCTAGCCGGCAAGCGTGTCCTTCTCACGGCTGGCCGGCGCGACCCTATCTGCCCCGCCTCGTTGACACTAAGGCTGGAGGCCTATTTGCGCGACGAGGGAGCCAATGTCACGGTGGAATGGCACGATGGCGGCCATGAACTTCGTCCGAACGAAATCGCCGCCGCACGCCGCTTTCTGGGCAGCGGCCCACCCATTGGAGGTTGAACCATGGACGAACCGCAGATCCGGCTTGAAGAGAACGACGCCAAGGGCCGCTATGTCATCAGCGGACCCGACGGAGCCGAGGCCGAAATGACTTTCACCAAGGTCGGCCCTCACCAGATCATTATCGATCACACAGCGGTGCCGGATGCTTTTCGCGGGCAGGGCGTGGGTCTGAAGCTGGTCACACGCGCTGTCGAGGACGCGCGCGCCGCCGGCAAGACCATCATCCCGCTCTGTCCCTTTGCTGCCGCGCAATTCCGCCGCCACGCCGAATGGGCCGACGTATTGAAGAAATAGGCGGTCGCGTCCCGGACGGAATGCGCGATCTTGCTGTCAGCAATGTTTGCCAGTTTGCCGCCGACGCGGCATGTCGTCAGCGCGTCGGAACGGGATGCTCCCCACGGTAGTCGTAGAAGCCTCGCCCGGTCTTTCGACCGAGCCAGCCTGCCTCGACATATTTCACAAGCAGCGGGCAAGGCCTGTACTTGGAATCGGAAAGGCCATCGTGCAGCACCTGCATGATGGACAGGCAGGTATCGAGACCGATGAAGTCCGCAAGCTGCAGCGGCCCCATGGGATGATTGGCCCCGAGCCTCATGGCCGTATCGATCGCCTCGACGGTGCCCACGCCTTCATAGAGCGTATAGATCGCCTCGTTGATCATCGGCAGGAGGATCCGGTTGACGATGAAGGCGGGGAAGTCCTCCGAAACCGTCACCGTCTTGCCGAGGCGACCGACAAACGCCTTCGCCATCTCGAAGGTCTGGTCCTCGGTAGCTATGCCGCGCACCAGTTCGACAAGTTTCATGACCGGCACCGGATTCATGAAGTGGATGCCGATGAACCGCTCGGGCCTGTCGGTGGCGGCTGCGAGACGGGTGATCGAGATTGAGGAGGTGTTGGTAGCCAAAAGGGCTTCCGGGTTGAGCAGCGGGCAAAGCTGAGTGAATATCTTGCGCTTGACCGTTTCGTCCTCCGTCGCCGCCTCGATAACAAGGTCGGCGCCGGCGAGATCCGCCAATTCGGCCGCCGGGCGGATCCGCTCCATCGCCGCCTTGCGGTCGCTTTCCTCCAGCTTGCCGGAGGCCACCTGCCGCGCCATGTTGCCGTTGATTGTGGCGATGCCCTTCTCGATACGGTCGGGCGAGATATCGTAGAGAAGCACCTGGTAACCGGCCAGCGCCGAAACATGGGCTATGCCGCCGCCCATCTGGCCCGCACCAACGATGCCGACAGTTTCAATCTTGCTCATCTTTGCTTTCCCGTCGCCTGCATTTTGTGCAGTGCACACGCACACTAAAGGGCCAAGGCCCGTCTCGTCTAGCCCGGCATCACAATTTACTACGCAAGAAGAAAACGCGTCAAAGCGGGGCAGGCCCACGCTGGCATCCAGCTCACACCGGCAGGCGTGACTGCCTGACCTTCTGGTTTGTAGCTGCCGTCAATGCGTATCGGTTTCTTCTGGCGCCATCACATGAAAAGGGCGCGTCAGTGACGCGCCCCTGGCGTGTGCTCTCCGAAAGGAAGGAGCGGCTTCAGAGTGCCTTTTGGAGTTCGGGCAGGATTGTGAAGAGGTCGCCGACGATGCCGTAGTCTGCGACCTGGAAGATGGGTGCTTCCTCATCCTTGTTGATGGCGACGATGACCTTGGAGTCCTTCATGCCCGCCAAGTGCTGGATGGCGTCGGAGATGCCGCAGGCAATGTAGAGGTCGGGGGCCACCACCTTGCCGGTCTG
>QGUU01000283.1 GCA_003242525.1 Pseudomonadota bacterium
CAAGATGGGTTGAGGGATGGAAGAAGTTTTCGCGATCCCACTTGTCGAGAATGTCGTTGGTCAGCATGGTAATCCTCCTGCAGTTTCGTCTCACGCGCTCTGGCGGCAGACATATTTGAGGTCGGTATAGGCCTCGATGCCGTGGCGCGAGCCTTCGCGGCCAAGGCCGGCCTGTTTCACGCCCCCAAACGGAACTGGTGCTCCAGTGATCTTGGTGCGGTTGACCGCAACCATCCCGAATTCGAGTCGGCGGGTCATGCGCGCGATCCGCGTGTCGTCATTGGTATGGAGATAGGCAACGAGGCCCGTTTCGGTGCTGTTGGCCCTGGCCGTCACCTCCTCCTCGTCGTCGAATGCGGCGAGGGCGGCGACCGGACCGAACGTCTCTTCGCGAAAGACGAGCGCGTCGTCGGGGACTTCGGCCAGTACGGTCGGGTCGAAAAATAGCGGGCCGGCGGGATTAACCTTGCCGCCGCAGACCAGGCGTGCCCCGCGCGCGAGCGCATCTTCGACCTGCTGCCGCTGCTTTTCGATCGCGCGCTCGTTGATCAAGGGGCCGATGTCGGGATCGGAAAGACCGGGTCCTATCCGCATTGCGCGGACGCGTTCGGCAAAGGCCTCGACAAAGCGTTGATAGATCGGCCGCTCGATATAGAACCGGTTGGCGGCGAGGCAGTCCTGGCCTGAGGTTGCAAACTTGGCGGCGATTGCGTGCTCGACGGTGCGTTCGAGGTCACAGTCGGCAAAGGCAACGAACGGCGCATGGCCGCCAAGTTCCATGACAAGGCGCTTTATCGTCGGTGCCGACTGGGCGTAGAGGAGTCGGCCGATCTCGGTTGATCCGGTGAAGGAGAGGATCCGGACCTCAGGTGCCGCGGTCATTGCGCCGACGACTTCGGTGGCGTCGCCCGTCACGACATTGAAGACGCCCGCGGGAAGACCCGCCCGCTCGGCGAGTTCTGCAAGCGCGAGGGCCGAGAACGGTGTCTCCGACGACGGATGGGCAACGACCGTGCAGCCGGCGGCAAGAGCGGCCGCAGCCTTGCGGGTCAGCATGGCGGACGGAAAGTTCCACGGTGTTACCAGCCCGGCAACGCCGACCGGCTGCCGCGATAGCTGCATTTCGGCACCCGGAAGGTGCGAGGTGATGCTCTCCACGTTGAGGCGCTTGGCCTCTTCTGCAAAGAACTCGACGAAAGACGCGGCGTAGTCGATTTCCCCGAGTGCTTCCGAGAGCGGCTTGCCCTGTTCCTGCACCATCAGCCGCGCAAGATCATCGCGCGCCGCAATGATGAGTTCGTACCAGCGCCGTAGCAGGCGTGAGCGCGTGAGCGGACTTTCCTCCGACCAGGGGCGAAAGGCCTGATGGGCGATATGGACGGCAGATTCCGCATCCGAAGCAGTCAATGCCGGAACGGCGCCGACGCGTGATCCGTCTGCGGGATCGATGACATCAATTAACCGTTGGCTGCTTCCGCGCGTCCACGCGCCCCCGACATAGGCGAACTCGCGAAAGAGACGCGGGTCGCTCAGCATGGACAAATCGGCTTTCTGGAAAATGGCCAGCGATGCCATGGCAGGTCCTCCCGGAAATGCTCTGCCGGCATCTTTGCCTGCAAACGGCCAAAGATGGCCGGATTTCGGGCGGGGTCCCGAAGAAGCTTCTTCGGGAATCGGAGGTTGGTCTCTCTATTCCTTCTGTGGCTGGGAGAGAAGCGCTTCCAAGGGCAGCGGCGCGAGTTTGACTGGCTTCGTCACCACGTAGGTGAAGTAGCGGGAAAGGCCCACTCGCGCCTCGAGCAGGTGGTCAACGAGCCGCTGGTAGGAGTCGATGTCGCGCGTGACGATCTGCAGGATGTAGTCGAACCCTCCGCCCACAGCCCAGCAGGAAACCACCTCGTCGAGCGACGCAATGGCGCGCTCGAAGGTCTGGAAATCCTGGACGCGATGGCTTTCGAGTTCCGCCGCCATCAGGACTGTCACATGCGCCGAAATCTTCCGGAGCTGGATGTCTGCGCGGTAGCCGGCGATGATGCCGGCGTCCTCAAGACGTTTCAGGCGCTCCCAGGCGGGGGCCGCCGACAGATTGACCCGCTTGGCAAGTTCCGCCTTCGAAATCCGCCCCTCGCGACTGAGGATGGACAGGATCTTGAGGTCGCGATCGTCCAGCTTCAGCATTCACGCCTCAGGTCACGAAGGCGGCACCGACGCCATGCTGGCGCGCGAGTTCCATGGCAAAGGTCGCGATCGCCGTGTCCTGCGCGCCGGTCCCGGTCAGGTCACAGATGGTGATCTGGTCGTCGGAGTCGCGGCCAGGAAGCTTCCCGGTCAGAACCTCGCCCAGTTCCGGCGGCGGTCCCTTCTTCCAAAGCCCGGCCTCGACTGCACTGCGGAGTTCCCCCAGCTTCTCACACTGGCTGATGCGATCGCAGACATAGAGGTCTGCTTTGACCAGCGCGGCGGGATCGATTTCGTTCTTACCGGTCTGGTCGGAGCCCATGGCGGTGATGTGGAGGCCCGGATGCAGCCATTCGGCCTTGAGCACCGGCTCTTCCGCTGGCGTCGTCGTCACGACAAGCTGGCTTCGGGCGACGACGTCTTTCGCATCGGCTACGGCCTCCGCGCGGATGCCGAGACTCTCGGCAAGGTCGGCGGCGCATTTTTCTGCCTTCTTCGCGTTCCGGCCCCACACGAGCGCCTTGCTGAACGGGCGGACGAGGTGGGCGGCCTGCATCTGCAGCCGGGCCTGTACGCCGGTTCCGAACACGCCCGCGGTTTCAACGCCGCGGGGGGCAAGGTGCCGCGCAGCCACTGCACCTGCCGCGGCCGTACGGACGTCCGTCAGATAGCCGTTGTCGAGAAGCAGCGCCTCCACCAATCCCGTGCGCGCGGAAAACAGGATCATCAGCCCGTTGAGGCTCGGCAGGCCGATGCGGGGATTGTCGAAGAAGCCGGGGCTAACCTTGATGGCGAAGCCGTCGAGACCGGGAATGTAGGCAGTCTTCACGTCCACCTCGCCGTTCGCTTCCGGGATCGCCATCGACAGGACTGGCGGCATGATCACGTTGCCGGTACCGAGCGAGAGGAAAGCCCGCTCCACGACGTCCACAGCCTGGAGGTCCAGCTTCACCAGGCCACGCAGATCGCTCTCGGTCAGGACCTTAACCTCATGGGACATAGGCTTGTCCTTCGATCGTCTTGTCCCCGAGTGTCACGCTGCGGCCTGATACGACGTCGGTAAATACTGTCATATCTAGGTTACGCCCGGTCAGTATCGTCGCCACCGGCCCCCGGATTGGTCCGATCCGGCCCGCCTTCACCGCTGCGATGCCGACGACGCTCGCGCCTTCGGCCACCATGCGGTCCTCATAGTAGAGGGTCTGCATCGCGTCATAAATCTCCTCCTCGCTGACGAGCACGCAGTCATCCAGGAGGTCGCGGCACATCGCAAAGGTCAACCGGTTGTCGACGCCGATACCGCCGCCGAGCGAGTCCGCAAGGCTTGGCACCTCCTCGACCGCGACCGGCTTGCCGGCCCGGATCGACTGGTACATCGCAGCGCCACGATCCATGGTGACGCCTATCACCCTGATCCCCGGCTTGATCTGCTTGGCTGCCAACGCGATTCCTGCAGCCAGACCGCCGCCGGACAGCGGGACGAGAATCGTTTGAAGATCGGGGCAATCTTCAAGAAGTTCGATGCCGATTGTTCCCTGTCCGGCAATGACCCGCGCATTGTCGAATGGGGGCACCTCCATGAGGCCTTCCTCGCGCGCAAGCCGGCTGCTCTCTGCCTGCGCGTCGTCCTGGCTGGAGCCGACGATCCGCACCTCCGCGCCAAGCGCCCTGATCCCGTCCACCTTCGCCACGGGAACGAGCGAGGACATGCACACCACCGCACGCAATCCGAGGGCCTTTGCGGCATAGGCGACCGCGCGGCCATGATTGCCGGTGGAACAGCAGGTAACACCCGCGGTTCCTTCGGGAAGGTTCACCAGGGCGTTGGTGGCGCCGCGGATCTTGAAAGCGCCGATCGGCTGCGCCGTCTCGAGCTTCAGGAAGAAGTCGTGGCCGGCGATCCTGCTCATGAATGGCGAGGGCACAAGCGGGGATCGGACAGCACCCTTGGTGATGTTCGCGCGCGCCGCCCATATGTCCGAAAACTCGACAGTCACACGGCTTCCTTCACTGCCCTCAGAAACTGCTGGGTCCGTTCCTTCCGTGGATTGTTGAAGAGTTCGTCCGGCGTGCCCTGCTCCTCGATGCGGCCACCAAAGAAGAAGCAGATGCG
>QGUU01000284.1 GCA_003242525.1 Pseudomonadota bacterium
TGCCCCTGGACTTATGGCCCCGAGCGGCGTCCTGATGGTGGGCCTTGCGCTCGTCCTGCGCGACCTCGTGCAACGACGGCTCGGCGTGAAATGGGCGGCCGCCGCCATTCTGGCCGGCGCGGCGCTCTCGGGTTTGCTGGCGCCGCCGGCCTGGGTGATTGCATCGGCAGTAGCCTTCCTGCTTTCGGAATTCGCCGATCTGGCCGTTTACACGCCGCTCCAGCGCCGACGTCTCGTGCTGGCTGTGCTGGCCAGCAGCCTCGTGGGCCTTATCGTGGACAGTGCCGTGTTCCTATATCTGGCATTCGGCAACCTTGAATTCCTGGCCGGTCAGGTGGTTGGCAAGGCCTGGATGGTCCTGGCGGCTATCCCGTTCATCATCTGGCTGCGTAACCGCGATGCCAGGCTGGGCCTGCAACCGGCCTAACGACAAAGTTTTCGACATGAGCATCGACACCTCGAAACTCACCCAGCTCGGCCAGGCAACCGCCATCCCCACAAGCCCGGAGGAAGCGAAGCTCGAGCGGGTACCGAACCCGCACCCCGATACGGCTTACGTCGTCCGTTTCACGGCGCCCGAGTTCACCTCCCTTTGCCCTGTGACGGGGCAGCCGGATTTTGCGCATCTCGTGATCGACTACGTGCCGCGGGAATGGCTCGTGGAGTCGAAGTCACTAAAGCTCTTTCTCACATCCTTCCGCAATCACGGTGCTTTCCACGAGGATTGCACCGTCATGATCGGCAAGCGGCTTGTCGAGCTTCTTGAACCGCAGTTCCTGCGCATCGGCGGCTACTGGTATCCGCGAGGCGGTATCCCCATCGATGTCTTCTGGCAGACTGGTGAGCTGCCAAAAGGTGTCTGGTTGCCCGATCAGGGCGTTGCCCCCTATCGCGGGAGAGGCTGAAACAGGCTCAGAGGAAAGGTCGTGAGCTACCTTTACTTGAGCATAGCGATCGTCGCGGAAGTGATTGGCACGTCCGCGCTCAAAGCCTCGGAAGGCTTCACACGATTGGGCCCCAGCCTCATCACCATTCTTGGTTACGCGGCCGCGTTCTATTTTCTGTCGCTGACGCTGAAGACAATTCCGGTCGGCATCGCCTACGCGATCTGGAGCGGCGTTGGTATCGTGCTCATTTCGCTGATCGGTTATGCGCTTTTCCGGCAAACACTCGATTTGCCTGCAATCATCGGCATGGCACTCATCATCGCGGGCGTGGCGGTCATAAACCTCTTTTCCCGAACAATGCCGCCGCACTGAGCGGCCGGTCTATTGCTCAGCCCGAGCTTCGAGTTCTCGCATGAGTTCTGCCGCTGTTGTCACGCGCGCGAACTCTCCGTTGAGGCTGGCGACGTGGGCGGCGTGCACCATGTCGGCCGGCACTACCGTGCCGTTCGGCGCCTCGCGATCAAAGGTAAAGCAAGCATCCTCGATCAGCGTCATGGCATAGCCGAGGTTCGCGCCCATGCGCACCGTCGTTGAAACGCAGTGGTCGGTCGTTGCACCAGCCACCACAACATCCGGACGGCCAAGAGTATCGAGGCGCTCGGCCAGATCCGTGCCGATGAAAGCGCTGTTCACGGATTTCCGGACGACGGCTTCGCCCTCCAGATCCGCAGCAAAGACCATCGGCTCGTTGCCAATTTGCCCCGGCCGGAAGGGGCTCTGCGGCTCTTGCGAATCATGCCGCACGTGGATCACCGGCCACCCCATCTCGCGCCAGAAGGTGAGCAGCGCCAGCGCCCGCGCCTCCGCTTCGATGTTGTTGCGGTGAACGCGGGCAGCGATGAAGGCAAAGCCCTTCTGATAGTCGATCAGCAGCAGGACCGGCGGCTTCATGCGGCTTCCGTCTGGCGCATCTCCGGCTTCGCGAGATCAGGCGGCGTCGCCTCATCAATGAGCATGCGGATTGCCTCGTTGAGCGGCATCACGCGGCTCTGCTGGCTGCCCAGACGTCGGACCGAAACCGTCCGCTCCTCGGCCTCGCGCTTGCCCACAACCAGCAGCACCGGCACCTTCGCCAACGAGTGCTCGCGCACCTTGTAGGTGATTTTCTCGTTGCGCAGGTCGACCTCGGCGCGCAGGCCCGCTTCCTGCAGCTCACGCTGCACCTGCTCGGCATACCGATCCGCATCCGAAACGATCGTGCAGACGGTGGCCTGGACGGGTGCCAGCCACAGCGGTAGGTGGCCCGCGTAGTTTTCCAGAATGATGCCCACGAACCGTTCCAGCGAGCCGAAAATGGCGCGGTGGATCATCACCGGCGTGCGGCGCTGGCCATCGGCATCGATGTAGAAGGCGCCGAACCGTGCCGGCAGGTTGAAGTCCACCTGCGTGGTTCCGCACTGCCAGTCGCGTCCGATGGCATCACGTAGCACGTACTCGAACTTGGGACCATAAAACGCCCCCTCGCCCGGATTGATGCCAGTTTTCACCTTCCCGCCGGACTCGGCCGCGATCCGCTCAAGCACCGCCATCATGGCATTCTCGGCGCGGTCCCACTGCTCGTCAGTGCCGACGCGCTTTTCGGGCCGGGTCGACAGCTTCACGACCACGTGCTCGAAGCCGAAGTCGCGATAGATCGACATGATCAGATCGTTGATCTTCAGGCACTCGTCTGCGATCTGATCTTCCGTGCAGAAGATGTGCGCGTCGTCCTGCGTGAAGCCGCGCACGCGCAGCAATCCGTGCAACGCACCTGACGGCTCATAGCGGTGCACACAGCCGAACTCCGACAGCCGGTACGGCAACTCGCGATAGGACCGCAACCCGTGCTTGAAGATCTGGATGTGGCCCGGGCAGTTCATCGGCTTGATCGCGAACTCACGCTCATCCTCCGTCGTGGTGGTGAACATGTTTTCGCGGAAGGTCTCCCAGTGGCCGGAAGTCTCCCACAGGCTCTTGTCGAGGATTTGCGGCGTGTTCACCTCGCGATAGCCGACGGCGCTCTGGCGACGGCGCATGTAGTTCTCGAGAGTCTTGAAAAGCGTCCAGCCCTTCGGGTGCCAGAACACGACGCCGGGCCCCTCCTCCTGGAAGTGGAAGAGATCCATCTCGCGCCCGAGCCGGCGATGGTCCCGCTTCTCGGCTTCCTCAAGCTGCTTGAGGTAAGCCTGAAGATCCTCCTCGGTAGCCCAGGCGGTGCCATAGATGCGCTGTAACTTCGCCTTCGTGGGATCGCCCCGCCAATAGCTGCCCGCGATCTTCTGCAGCTTGAAGGCGTTGCCGATCTGGCCTGTCGAGGTCATATGCGGGCCGCGGCACAGGTCTAGCCATTCGCCCTGCCGGTAGATCTTGACCTCTTCGTTCTCCGGAATGGCGTCAACGAGCTCGACTTTGAACTCCTCGCCCTTCTCGCGGAAGTAGACCTTGGCCTGCTCGCGGCTCCAGACCTCTTTCTCGAATGGCTTGTTGCGCTTGATGATCTCGCGCATGCGCGCTTCGATCTTTGGCAAATCCTCCGGATGGAACGGCTCTTCCCGGTAGAAATCGTAGTAGAAGCCGTTCTCGATGACCGGCCCGATGGTTACCTGGGTGCCCGGGAACAGCTCCTGCACGGCCTCCGCCAGAACGTGCGCGGCGTCGTGCCGGATGAGCTCCAGCGCCTCCGGGTCGTTGCGGGTGAGGATCTTCACCTCGGCGTCGGTCTCGATCGGGTCGACAAGATCGGCGAGCCGGCCGTTGACGCTCATGGCGACGGCCTTCTTGGCAAGCGACTTGGAGATCGTCTCGGCCAACTCCTTGCCCGTGATCCCTTTCGGGAAAGTCCGCTTCGCCCCATCCGGGAAGGTCAATGTAATCTCGGCCATATTTCGCGATCTCCTCTCACTCGCTGCATACCACGCAGGTAAGACAAACCGGGCCCTGGCGCCTCTTTACGCGCCGCGGCCCGGTTCCGCGCTGTTGCAAACAACTCGCGGGCGGAAGTCAAGCAAATTCGGAACGCGCGGGGTGCGTGGCGAAATGCCGAACGGCTGGCCCTTCGCTACGCGCTTTTCCGCCAATGCTGCGTCATATGCCGGCCTGTCCAACGGCCGTACCGCCATGGCGCGAACGGATGGCACTCGTTTCGGATGTCCGGCACGGGGTCGACACCGGCCGTTCCAAAGCGATGGCAGCGGCTCAAGCGCGAAACGGTCAGCCAAAACCCGCGCCACGCGCCGTTCTTGTCGATGGCTTCAAGGGCATACTCGGAGCAGGTCGGCAGGTGCCGGCAGTGCCAGCCCACGAACGGCTTGAGTGTCCAACGATAAAGATGAATGGGCATCTTCACGGCAGCGGCCAACAGTG
>QGUU01000285.1 GCA_003242525.1 Pseudomonadota bacterium
CCCTGCCAAGCCCACGGCCGGGGGCGCCCGCGCCCCGCACCAGATGGTCGCCCGCGAACCGCCGGTCCTGGGCCCGGGGTCGATAATCCATGTCCTGAGCACCGAACCAGGCGCGCCAGCCGGAGGCGTCGGAATCATGGATCAGGGGATATTTCAGCAGCCGAGCCGGATCACCGACGCCTATCGCTTCGGCAAGCGCCGGCGAGGCAATCGGGAAAATATGCTCTTCGAAAAGCCGCAAGGAGATGCGCCCAGGGATTCGCCCGCGGCCGCAGCGAATGGACAGGTCGATGCCTTCGTCGGCAAGGTCGACCTGCTTCACGTCCACGTCGAGTACGATACGCAGCCTCGGCTCTCCTCCTTCCAGCAGTGCGAGACGTGGCATCAACCAAAGCCCGCTGATCGAGGGAATTGAACTGAGCCTCACGACCGCGCTGCCCCGTGGCTCTACCCAGCGGTCCGAATTGCTTGAGATCAGGGCAAAAGCCTCCATCGTTCGCAGATGAAGCCGGTTGCCTTCGAGAGTCAGTTTGACGCCGCGCGCGCCGCGGTCGAACAGTTTAAGCCCCAGCCAGCCTTCCAGTTTGGCGATCTGGCGGCTGACGGCGCCATGGGTCAGGTGGAGCTCCTCGGCGGCGGCCGAAAAGCTGCCTGTGCGGGCCGCCGCATCGAATGCACGCAAGGTTTCGAGCGGCAGCAGGGGTCCGAAGTTGTGAGCCATGCTCACAGCTGATGGTCGATCCGCTCGTTTGTCAACTGCCTGAAACGGGTGTCTGTTCCGACGCCGAAGCAGTATCGCGGAAGATCTTACGAGGAACCGGTCCGATGAATGTGGCGACAACGATGGGCAGGACGCGGCGACTGGACGGCCGGGCGGCAATCGCTATCGCCATTACGGTTGTTGGGTGGGCTTCCGCCTTTCCTGCCATCCGCGCCGGCCTGCATGCGTTCGGGCCGTTGGAGCTCGGAGCGCTCCGCTTTGCCATAGCGGCCGTCCCGGCGGCGATCTGGCTGGCGGTCAGGCGTCCGGCTTTGCCGAAGCGGTCTGAAACCTGGCGCTTTGTCTTTGGGGGCGTCGTTTTTGTTGCGCTCTACACTGCACTGCTCAACATGGGCGAGCAGACGGTATCGGCTGGTGCTGCATCCTTCATCATCAATGTCAGCCCGATCTTCACCGCCATCATGGCAATGGCCCTGCTCGGCGAGCGCTTTTCCGGCTGGGCATGGTTTGGAACCTTTGTCTCCTTCTCGGGTATCGGCATTATCGCGCTGGGCGAAGGCAAAGGCCTGAGTTTTGATGCCGGAGCCCTGCTGATCCTTGGCGCTGCTGTCTGCACTGCTGTAACGACCATCGTGCAGAAGCCGCTTTTTGCCGATCACGACCCGTTGTCTGTTGCAGCCTGGAACATGGTACTTGGCGCGCTCTGCCTGACGCCCTTTCTTCCCGAAGGATTTGCGCAGGCAGGTGTCGCCGACAGTGCGGACATATGGGCCGTCGTCTACCTGGGCATCGTACCAAGCGCGATTGCTTACAGCACATGGGCCATGGCGCTGTCACGGCTGCCGGCGGCGCGAGCCTCCAACTTCCTTTATCTGGTCGCGCCGGTCGCAACCCTGATCGGATTTATATGGCTGGGCGAGTTGCCGACCCTGCTTGGCATTGTCGGTGGCGCACTGGCCCTCGGGGGCGTGATGATAGTCAATCTGAAAAAATGAAGACAGGTTGGGGGAGGGCACGGCCGCGCCCAGTTGCTTCAACGCCTTCCAAACAACCGTTCGATGTCCGCGAGCTTGAGTTCGATATAGGTGGGGCGTCCGTGGTTGCAGGTTGCCGATCCGGGCGTTGCCTCCATCTGTCGCAAAAGCGCGTTCATCTCGTCCGGTTTCAGCAGCCGGCCGGAACGGACCGAACCGTGGCAGGCCATGGTCGCGGCGATCGCGTGCAGGCGTTCCACAAGGGTATCGACCGTGTCGTGATCGGCGATCTCATCGGCCAGGTCGCGGACAAGCTGCTGCACATTCGTTTCGCCCAGAATGGCCGGCGTTTCGCGAACCGCCACCGCCCCGGGGCCGAACCGCTCCAGCACAAGGCCAAAACGCCGGAGCGTTTCGGCATGGAGTGCCAGGCGCTCGGCGTCATCTTCTGCCAGATCGACGATTTCCGGCATCAACAGCATCTGGGACGGCAGCGGCCGCGAGTGGAGAGCGGTCTTGAGCGCCTCGTAGACCAGCCGTTCATGCGCGGCATGCTGATCGACTATGATGAGGGAATCGTGCGTCTGGGCCACGATATAGTTCTGGTGCACCTGCGCACGGGCAGCGCCAAGTGAGCGTCCCATAAGTGTGTCATTTGCAACTCCCCAGCCGGCGCGCGTATCGGCGCTGGCCAAGGGCCCGGCATCGAACATGGCCTGCCCGCTCTCGGCGAACCCCTGGCCGTTGACCGGCGTACCGATGGGCTGGTCGTGATCGAGCGGTCGATGAGGTGAGGCCTCGTATATGAAATCGGCTGTCCGCGATGCCTCCTGCGTCGCGGCGGGGCGCCATTCGCTTGTTATATTGCCGCGCCAGCGCTCGGCCGTCTCGGCCCGGAAAGCCGCCATCAGGCCTGCCGCGCCTGTCGTTGCGGGCCGGATGCCCGCCTGCGCCAGGGCCTGTCTGATGGCGCCGACGATCAGCCCCCGCACCAGACCCGGATCGCGGAAACGCACATCTGCCTTCGCCGGATGAACATTGACGTCCACCATTGCTGGATCGAGCGAGAGGAACAGAACTGTCACCGGATGGCGGTCACGCGGCAGAACATCGGCATAGGCGCCCCGGATCGCGCCGGCGATCAGCTTGTCGCGAACGGGGCGACCGTTGACATAGGCATATTGGTGGAGGGCATTGGCTCTCGTGAAAGACGGAATCGAGACATGGCCGGAGAGACGGACGCCTTCCCGCTCCGCGTCGATCTCGATGGAGTTTTCTGGAAATTCCGCGCCCATGATACGCGCGATGCGGTTCAGCCGCCCTTTCGGGTCATCCCCGACAGGTGGAAGTTCGAGGATCGCACGATCGGCACCGGCGAGCGTGAAACGAACGGCAGGGAAGGCGATGGCCGTGCGCCTGACCACATCGCTGGTGGCAGTACTTTCTGCCCGCTCCCCCTTCATGAATTTCAGCCGTGCCGGGGTGGCGAAAAACAGGTCGCGCACCTCCACTATGGTTCCCCGGTTTGCCGCAGCCGGCCTTACCGGCGACATGCGGCCGCCCTCGATGGCGATCTCGGCGCCGCTATCGCTGTCTGCCGTGCGCGAGCGCAGCGTCAGCCGGGCGACCGAACCGATCGAGGGCAGAGCTTCCCCGCGGAATCCCAGCGAGTGTATGGCGTTGATGTCGTCCGAAAGCTTCGAGGTGCAGTGTCGCGAGACGGCGAGAGGCAGTTCCGATGCAGGAATACCCATCCCGTCGTCAGTGACGCGGATCAGGCTGAGACCGCCGCCCGCCGTGACGATCTCGATGTGGGAAGCGCCGGCATCGAGCGCGTTCTCAACCAGTTCTTTGACGACGCTGGCCGGACGCTCGATGACCTCGCCGGCGGCGATCTGGTTGACCATCGTTTCGGAAAGCTGGAGGATCGGCATGTCTGCACTCTAGCCGGATTCGCGTGTCAAATGCAGCCGATGCACTGCAATGGCTGCGAAATAGCGGGGATAGACCCCGGCCACGGCCCCCGGGCCAAAACAGAGGAAAATAAATTGCAGAGGTTGCTCGCCTTCGTCGCCCTTCTCGTCGTCGCCGGTCCAGCCTGTGCCGGCCCTGCCTCCGATGCGGTGAAGTTCTTCTACCTGCCTGAGGTCAAGGTCGAGTCCGATCCGCAATATCGAAGCCGCTTCACCGAGCCTGTGACGAGGCTGTTCGCATTGAACGACGAGGCGCAAAGGAAGAACCCCGACCAACTCGCCTGCATTGATTTCGCACCGGCGCTCGATGCCCAGGACTTCGACCAGAAGACAGTCTCCAGAACACTCAAACTGACGGAAACCCACAATGGAGACGAGGTGACCGTCATCGCCTCGTTCGACCTCTTTCCGGATGGCGGAGAGGAGGGGCGGCGGGAAATGGAGTGGTCTCTGAAGGAGATAGGTGGCGAATGGAAGGTCGCCGACATTGCCTCCAGGACCCATGGCTGGACGCTCAGTGAGCTTCGGTGCATCGCGGGCGAGGGATTGGAATAGTTCGTGGCGACTTGACTTGTCGCGGTGAGTCGAAATTGAGGCTCAGGTCAACACGGGTAGCAGG
>QGUU01000286.1 GCA_003242525.1 Pseudomonadota bacterium
GCAGAGTTCGGATCAGGCCGAGCGCACGAAGCTCTACGAGCAGGCCCAGGTGGTCTTCAAGAGAGAGGCGCCGTGGGCGACGCTCGACCACTCCAAGGTCTTCATGCCGATGTCGAAGAAGGTCATAGGTTATACCCAGGACCCGCTCGGCATCCACCGCTTCGATAACGTCGACATCGCCGAGTAAGGCGGGCGCGCCCGGCCTCGGGGTCGGGCGTGGCAGCTTTCGGCCCGGTCGCGCTGGACGCGCCCGGGCCGTGGTGCGATAGGATTTCCATGTTCAAATTCCTGATAGGCAGGCTGCTGGTCCTGATCCCCACCTTCATAGGTGTGTCCATAATAGCCTTTGCCTTCATCCGGCTGTTGCCGGGCGATCCGGTCATGCTGATGTCCGGCGAGCGGGTGATGGATCCGGCCCGGCACGCGCAGATCATGCACGAGCTTGGCATGGATCGGCCTCTGATCGTGCAGTACCTGTCCTATATCGGAGGCATACTCACCGGTGATTTCGGCACGTCCATCGTAACCAAGCAGCCGATCATCAAGCAATTCTTCGCCCTGTTTCCCGCCACGCTTGAGCTTTCGGTCTGCGCCATCATCTTTGCCATCGTGCTTGGTATTCCGGCCGGTGTATTTGCCGCCATCAAGCGCGGCTCCTTCTTCGACCAGTCGGTGATGGGCGCAGCCCTGGTTGGCTACTCCATGCCGATCTTCTGGTGGGGCCTTCTGCTCATTATTCTCTTTTCGGGAATACTGCGCTGGACGCCCGTATCCGGCCGCATCGACCTGCTCTATTTTTTCCCGCCGGTCACCGGATTCATGCTGATCGATTCTCTGCTGTCGGGGCAGAAGGGCGCATTTTCCTCGGCGGTAAGCCACCTCATCCTGCCGACCATCGTGCTGGGCACCATTCCGCTCGCCGTCGTTGCCCGCCAGACGCGCTCGGCCATGCTCGAAGTGCTGTCGGAGGATTATGTCCGCACGGCGCGCGCGAAGGGCCTGTCGCCATTTCGCGTCATCGGCATTCACGCGCTGCGAAACGCCATGATCCCAGTCATCACCACCATTGGCTTGCAGGTGGGCGTGATGCTGGCGGGCGCTATCCTTACCGAGACGATCTTTTCCTGGCCGGGCATCGGCAAATGGATGGTAGATTCGGTGTTCAAGCGTGACTATCCGGTGATACAGGGCGGCCTGTTGCTGATCGCGGGCATCATCATGCTCGTGAACCTGCTCGTCGATCTGCTCTACGGGTTGGTCAATCCGCGTATCCGGTATTGAGGGCAGGCGATGGCAGAAGCGACCGCAAAGCCGGTTTCATCCTTGGACGAAATGTCGCCGCGCCGGCGCCAGCTTGCCGAGTTCTGGTTCTATTTCTCCGAAAACAGGGGTGCGGTTATCGGCCTGTGGGTCTTCTGCATCCTCGTGATCGTGGCGGTGCTGGCACCCGTGATCGCACCGCACGCGCCCTACCAGCAATATCGCGATGCCGTGCTGGTTCCGCCTGTCTGGCAGGCGAACGGGCGCTGGGAATTCCTGCTGGGGACCGACGCTGTCGGCCGCGACATCCTCTCGCGGCTTCTCTATGGCGCGCGCTATTCCCTGTTCATCGGCATCGTCGTCAGCACCGTCGCCCTGGTCGTTGGCATTTTCGTCGGCGTCATTGCCGGTTATTTCCGCGGCTGGATCGACACGGTCATCATGCGCCTCATGGATATCATCCTGGCGTTTCCGTCCCTGCTTCTGGCGCTCACGTTGGTGGCTGTGCTTGGTCCCGGCCTCAACAATGCGATGATCGCAATCGCGCTTGTCTATCAGCCTCATTTCGTGCGCCTCACCCGCGCGGCCGTGATGGCGGAAAAGAGCCGCGATTACGTCGTGGCGGCACGCGTGGCCGGCGCCGGACCCATAAGGCTCATGTTCAGGACCATCCTGCCCAACTGCATGGCGCCGCTGATCGTACAGGCGACGCTTTCCTTTTCCAATGCGATCCTCGACGCTGCCGCTCTTGGCTTCCTCGGAATGGGAGCGCAGCCGCCGACCCCAGAATGGGGCACCATGCTGGCCGAGGCGCGCGAATTCATCCTGCGCGCCTGGTGGGTGGTGACGCTGCCCGGCGTGGCCATTCTGATCACGGTGCTTGCAATCAACCTCGTAGGCGACGGCCTGCGCGATGCGCTCGACCCGAAGATGAAGAGGTCATGACCATGGCTCTTCTGGAAATCGAAAACCTGGTCGTCGAGTTCGAGACCGCAACCGGCCCGTTCAGGGCTGTCGATGGCGTATCGCTCCATGTCGACGAGCGCGAGGTGCTGGCGATCGTCGGCGAATCGGGATCGGGCAAGTCCGTTTCCATGCTGGCGATCATGGGTCTCCTGCCCTGGACCGCCAGGGTGAGCGCGGACAAGGCGCTGTTCAACGGCAAGGATATGCTTGGGCTCAATGCGGTGGAGCGCCGCCGCATCATCGGCCGCGACATCGCAATGATCTTCCAGGAGCCGATGGCGAGCCTCAATCCGTGCTTCACCGTCGGCTTCCAGATCGAGGAGGTGCTGCGCTTCCATCTTGGCATGAACAGGAAGGAGCGGCGCGCCCGCGCCGTTGAGCTGCTGAAGCTGGTAGGCATTCCGCAGCCCGAGGAAAGATTGTCTTCCTTCCCGCACCAGATGTCCGGCGGTCAGTGCCAGCGCGTCATGATTGCCATGGCGATTGCCTGCAATCCCAAGCTCCTGATTGCTGACGAACCGACCACAGCCCTGGACGTCACCATCCAGAAGCAGATCCTCGACCTGTTGATGGAGCTTCAGGTCGAGCACGGTATGGGCATGATCATGATCACGCACAATATGGGTGTTGTCGCCGAGACGGCTGACAGGGTGATCGTGCAATACAAGGGCCGCAAGATGGAGGAAGCCGACGTGCTTACCCTCTTCGAGAATCCGAAGAGCAACTACACGCGCGCCCTGCTGGCCGCTCTTCCAGAAAATGCAACAGGCGACCGGCTGCCCACCATCGCCGGCCTGATGGAAAACGAGTTCGTGGCGGCTGCGCGATGACAAAGGCAACCGGTCCAATTGTCATTGAGGGAAAGGAGATCAGGCGCGACTATGTCGTTCCTGGTTCCCTGTTCAGGCAGGCGCGCACGGTGCATGCCGTCAAGGGCGTCTCCTTCAGGGTCGAAAAGGGAAAGACGTTGGCCATCGTGGGCGAGAGCGGCTGCGGCAAGTCCACGCTGGCGCGCATCATCACCCTCATCGACCCGGCCACGTCTGGCGAGCTCTACCTGGACGGCAACAAGGTCGATATCTCCAGGAGTCGCCCGACGCCGGAACTGCGCCGCAAGGTACAGATTGTCTTCCAGAATCCCTACGGCTCGCTCAATCCGCGGCAGAAGATCGGCGACGTGCTGATGGAGCCGCTCGTCATCAATACCAACACGCCCGCCAGGGAACGGCGCGAACTTGCCATGCAGATGCTGACCAAGGTCGGCCTGGAGGAGCGTCATTTCAACCGATATCCGCACATGTTTTCCGGCGGGCAGCGCCAGCGCATCGCCATCGCCCGCGCATTGATGCTGAGACCGAGCCTCCTGGTCCTGGATGAACCGGTTTCAGCGCTGGACCTTTCTGTCCAGGCGCAGGTACTTAACCTGCTCGCCGATTTGCAGGACGAATTTCAGCTGACCTACGTCTTCATAAGCCACGACCTTTCGGTTGTGCGCTATATCGCGGACGATGTGATGGTGATGTATTTCGGCGAAGCGGTGGAATACGGTTCGCGCGACGAGGTGTTTTCCAACCCGAAACACGAATACACCCGCACGCTGTTCGCCGCCACGCCGCGGGCCGATGTGGAAAGCATCAGGGCAAGGCTGGCTCGCAAGAAAGCCGCCTGAATCATCCCGGCCTGAAACGGGCCGCGGTTCGCAAAGCTGGACAGGGGGCTGGTGAAATGATGGTGCCGCTTGCGTGACTCGAACACGCGACCCTCGCATTACGAATGCGATGCTCTACCAACTGAGCTAAAGCGGCCCTGCGGGCTAACCCGCGAAGCTGCCGGGTGATAGACTTAACACGGCGCAAATTCAAGATGGCTTGTCCCAATTCGTTGGCTTCGGCATCCTGTGGCGTTGATTGATGGCGCTGCTGCGGCTAACGATCATGGCAAGAGGGGCGCCTGCGCAGGGGAAAACCGCTTGGACGCGATCGAAAAAGCGATCCGTAATGCCTTGGAAAAGGGCAATGCAGAGGACCGCGCGTATCGCGAGAAGGTCTATCGT
>QGUU01000287.1 GCA_003242525.1 Pseudomonadota bacterium
CGATTCGCCCGAAATCATCACCGTCAGGTCTGTCTGCATCATGCGCGCCAGCATGCGGTAGATGTCCTGCATTGCGGCAGAGCGACCGACCAGCGGCATGTGTTCCGGCTGCTCCTCGACACGGGGCTCGGCCTTTGGCCGGCGCGGCTCGGCAAGCGCACGGCTGACGATGGTGAGCAGTTCCGTCAGATCGAACGGCTTGGGAAGGTATTCGTAAGCGCCCGTTTCGGAGGCGCGGATAGCCGTCATGAACGTATTCTGCGCACTCATTACGATCACCGGCAATTCCGGCCTGGCCTTCTTGATACGCGGCAGCATGTCGAAGGCATTTTCGTCGGGCATGACGACATCGGTAATGACCAGGTCCCCGTCGCCCGACGCGACCCAGCGCCACAGGGTCGAGGCGCTGGACGTCACCCGCACCTCATGTCCGGCACGCGAGAGCGCCTGGCTGAGGACGGTCCGGATCGCAGCATCGTCGTCGGCGACAAGTATGTTGCCGGGGATCATGTCGTGTCTCCATGCTCGTCAGCGTCGAAGCCGGGAGGATCCTCCGTCCACGCAGGCATCAGAATGCGAAAGGTGGTGCCTCGGGCGGTCGAGTCGCACTCGACGATGCCGCCATGTTCGCCGACAATCTTCGCCACCAGAGCGAGGCCGAGGCCCGATCCGTTAGGCTTGGTGGTGATGAAGGGATCAAAAAGGATGGGCAAAAGGTCCTCAGGCACGCCCGGGCCGTTGTCATGCACGCAGAATTCGAGCGGCAGGGATACGCGATCCTGCGTGCCCGGAACGGAGACACGGATGCCCGGGCGAAAGGCGGTCGTCAGCGTGATCTCGCCATGCGGGTCGCTTCCAACCGCTTCGGCGGCGTTCTTGACGAGATTCAGGAATACCTGCACCAGCTGGTCCCTATTGGCATAGACGGGCGGCAGTGAGGGGTCGTAGGATTCGTTAATGCGGATACGGCTGGCAAAGCCGTTCCTTGCGATTGCCTTTACATGGTCGAGAACAAGGTGGATGTTGACCGGATATCGGTCGATCGGCCGCTCGTCGGAAAATACCTCCATCCGGTCGACCATGGCCACGATCCGGTCGGTTTCCTCCGTAATGAGGCGCGTCAGGGCACGGTCCTCGTCGGAAGCCGAGAGTTCCAGCAGTTGCGCCGCACCCCTTATGCCGGAAAGCGGATTCTTGATCTCATGAGCCAGCATGGCGGCAAGGCCAGTTACCGAGCGAGCCGCCCCGCGATGCGTCATCTGGCGGTCGATCTTGTCCGCCATCGACCGTTCCTGGAACATGATCACGACCGAGCCCGGAAATTCCGGCACCGGTGCGGCATAGAGATCCACGACCTTGTCTATGCCGAGGCGCGGCGACGAGATGTCCACGCGATACTCGTTTACCGGGGTCTTGCGCTCGCGCACCTGGTCTACCAGCGCCAGCAGCGGGCTCCCGAAAGGTATGAGCTTGTCGAGCGTATTGCGCGCAAGGATGGCAGCGCTGGAGCGGAAAAAATCCTCGGCTTCGGCATTGGCAAAGGAAACAAATCCCTGTGGGTCGACCATGATGACAGGCCGCCTGATCGTGTTGAGCACGATCTGGGCGGCATCTGCATGGCTGGGCGGACAGGAGACGGAAGCGGGCGCGCTCATGCCGCGCTCCGGATATCTGATGCGCGGGGAACGTCGCGAAAAGCGGCGCGCAGACCGGAAATGACCAGCGACGGATCCGTTCCCGTCATGATCTTCTTGCGCAGGTCCGGAGCGACCCCTTGCACGTGGCGATCCAGATACCAGCCGAGATGCTTTCGCGCCTGCCGAAGGCCGCTCTCTACTCCGTAGAGGGTCAACATATCCTCATAATGTTCCACCACATAGTCGGCGATCGCGGCCGGTGGATCCGGCAACGTCGTACCTGCGGCGGCAGACGCGATCAGCCCCGCCGTCCAGGGCGCGCCATAATGCGCCCGCCCGACCATGACAGCGTCCGCGCCTGATTGCTTCAGCATGGTCGCGGCATCCTCGAGCGACGCCACGTCGCCATTGGCCACGACCGGAATGGAAACGGCCTCCTTCACGCGGCGGATAGCCCGCCAGTCGGCTCTGCCCTTGTAGAACTGGCAGCGGGTGCGGCCATGCACCGTCACCATGCGCACGCCCGCCTGCTCTGCCCGGCGTGCCAGCACCGGCGCGTTCAAGACGCCTTCATCCCAGCCCAGCCGCATCTTGACTGTGACAGGCACGCGGGTCGCGCCGATGACCGCATCGATCAGCCTCAACGCATGGTCGAGATCGCGCATCAGCGCCGAGCCGGCATAGCCCCCCGTCACCTTCTTCGCAGGGCAGCCCATATTGATGTCGATTATGTCGGCGCCCTCGCCGGTGGCTATGCGCGCGGCCTCGGCCATGTGCTCGACCTCGCGGCCGGCAAGCTGCACCATGTGAACAGGCAGGCCGGAATGGCGCAGGCGCAGCTCAAAGCCGCTGCGGCCGCGGACAAGTTCGCCGCTGGCAACCATCTCCGAAACAACCAGCCCGGCGCCATGGCCATAGGCCCTACGGCGAAGCGGCTCGTCCGTCACTCCGGACATCGGCGCGAGAAACACACGGTTGCGAATTTCCACGCCGTCGATCCGCAACGGGAGCGCCAATTTCCCCACTTCGTCCATGCACAAAATCCGAGCAGGAGCCATACTTGCCCATTCTGTAAACAGATACCTTTTCTTGTGCAATGCAAAAACAGCCGTCTGACACTGCAAAATCTTCAGTAGCCTTGCCGCCACACGGCGCCCCGATTATGCGTCAGCCATGGCAGCGGATACGACATTTGACGAACTGGCGGAGCGGGGAGAAACTGCCGTTATCATTGTTGCTGCCGGTCGCGGCGAGCGGGCGGGGCAAGGCAACGGCCCAAAGCAGTACCGGCAAATAGGCGGGCGCGCGGTCATTGCCCATACCATCGAGGCGTTCCTGGCACTGCCCGCGATTGGCCGGGTGGTCGCCGTGATCCATCCCGACGATATGGACCTGCTGCGGCATGCCGCCGGCCCCCACATGGAGCGGCTGATCGTCGTGCATGGGGGGCCGACGCGCCAGCATTCCGTTCGGCTTGGCCTCCTGGCGCTTGCGGAAGACGCCCCGCAATTCGTGCTCATTCACGATGCGGTTCGACCATTCGTGGACACCGGCCTCATCGCCCGCACAATCGCGGCCGTTGGGGAAGAGGCCGGCGCGCTGCCTGCCATGCCCGTTGCCGATACGCTCAAGCGGGCTGCCAATGACGGAACGGTCGCGGAAACAGTCCCTCGCGCAGGACTCCATGCGGCACAAACCCCGCAGGGCTTTCCCTTCGCCGCCATCCTGCAGGCGCATGAAAAGGCCTTTCGCGCCGGACGTAGCGATTTCACCGACGACGCGGCCATAGCCGAGTGGGCGAACCTTCCGGTGCGTCTCGTTGCCGGTTCCCCCGACAATGTCAAACTGACATGGGCAAGGGACATTGAAATGGCAGATCAAAAGCTTGCTGGAAGTACTTCACGATTTCCGGACATCCGCACCGGCAATGGCTATGACGTCCACCGCTTCGCTGATGGCGACCATGTCGTTTTGTGCGGCGTTCCAATTCCGCATGAAAAGAGCCTGTCAGGCCATTCCGACGCCGACGTCGGCCTGCATGCGCTGACGGACGCGCTGCTGGCAACCTGCGGTGCAGGCGATATCGGCACACATTTCCCGCCATCCGATCCGCAGTGGAAGGGAGCAGCCTCGCGCCTGTTCGTGGAACATGCGGCATCCGTCGTTCGCCAGCGAGGCGGTCGCATCGCCAATGCCGATATCACGATCATCTGCGAAGCACCGAAGATCGGGCCTTATCGCGAGGCGATGACCGAGGTACTCGCCGACATGCTGAAAATTTCACGGGACCGAATCTCCATAAAGGCAACCACAAACGAGAAACTTGGTTTCATAGGACGCGAAGAAGGCATCGCGGCAATCGCGACGGCCAGCGTGATCTACCCAGGAGAGGTGCCGGAATGAACGAGCCGGGTGTCGGCGAAGTCGAGCAGACAGAGGTCGGCCGGTTGGCAGATCTTTTTCTCAAGGCCTGCGCACGCAGGAAGATTCTTGCGGCCACCGCGGAAAGCTGCACCGGCGGCCTCATCATCGCCGCCATGACGGACATACCCGGTTCCTCTTCAATGGTGGATCGCGGTTTCGTCACCTATTCGAACGAAGCCAAGAAGGGAACTGGTT
>QGUU01000288.1 GCA_003242525.1 Pseudomonadota bacterium
GAAATGGCGGGTCGGATTGCAGTTCCCCATAAAGGGGGTAGGCATCATCAACCGCCTTGACTTCCACAAGCGCCTGGTCCGACCCGTCCACAAGTCGCGCCATGGAACGCATGCCGGAGAGGCGGGAGACCGTTCCCAGATTTTCAAGGAACGCCAGCTCCTGCGGAGTTGCCTCGCGCTGGTTTAGCTCGAAACGCAGATCTCCACCCAGCAGGACCTGGCCCTGACCTGCCACGCCCGCAGCTATGGCACGCGCAACGGAGTTGACGCCGCCGATCGCCGCGACTCCAAGCGCGATACAGGCCAGAAAGACGAAGAAGCCGCTCAGTCCGCCGCGCATTTCACGCAGGGCAAAGCGAATGGCCAGAGGCAGGGCACGGAGGCCGGTGCTGCCCGCCGCCCCGGTTGCGGGAGGGAAGGCAGCCAGACGGCCGGAGCGGGCTGGCGCGTCCGCCCCCGCGCTCAAGGCACGGCCTCCGGCGCGCCCGAGTTCTGACCTTGCGTCGCCGAGGGCAGGAAAGAGCTGCTTTCCTCGATCCGCCCCGATCGCATCGACACCTGCCTTGAACAACGCGCGGCCAGAGCCGGATCATGCGTGACCAGCACAAGCGTCATACCGCGTTCGGCGGCCTTGGAGAACATGAGGTCGGCGATCTGAGTGCCCGTCGCATGGTCGAGATTGCCGGTCGGCTCGTCGGCAATCAGCAGGCGCGGCGACGGCGCCAGGGCGCGGGCAATGGCAACGCGCTGCTGCTCGCCACCGGAAAGTTCGCCCGGATAGTGCGTCACGCGGTCGCTCAGGCCCACGGTCCCGAGCTCGCGCGCGGCAGTGCCGAACGGATCGGGATGGCCGGCGAGTTCGAGGGGCACCGCGACATTCTCGAGCGCGGTCATGGTCGGGATCAGATGGAAGGACTGGAAGACGATGCCGATATTCCTGCCGCGGAAGGCCGCGATCTGATCCTCGCTCTTGCCGTTGAGCAGTTCGCCGGCGATGCGCACGGTGCCCGAATCAACCTTCTCGAGTCCGGCCAGGACCATGAGCAGGGTGGATTTCCCGGAACCTGACGGGCCCACTATTCCCGTCGCCTCGCCGTCCGCAACCGTCAGGCTTACGCCCTTGAGAACCTCGACGCGCGAGGCGCCCTCGCCCAAGGTCAACCACACGTCTTTCAGCTCAATCACGGCTTCCGGCACGACTGCACGATCCTATATGGAAGAGGACAAGGACTGGCCATGCTCATATGGGACCCGACGGATGCGTTTCAAACAAGCCATTTTCGTCTTTCTGGCCGCCTGCCTCGCACAGTTGGCATTGGCCTGGCCAGCGCAGACCGAGCCGATACAGATAGTCGGGTTCGGCGACAGCCTGATGGCTGGATACAATCTGCCGCCTGGAGAGGGCTTCACGGACAAGCTGGAAGCTGCCCTTCGGGCAAAAGGTCATGACGTTGCGGTCATCAATGCCGGCGTCTCGGGCGACACCACCAGCGGGGGGCTGGCGCGTCTGGACTGGTCGGTTCCGGATGGCACGGACCTCGTCATACTCGAACTGGGCGCAAACGACATGCTGCGTGGAATCGATCCGGCAGAGATCGAGAGGAACCTCGAGGCCATGCTGGCGCGGCTGGCGGAGCGCAAGATTCCGGTACTGCTGGCGGGGATGCTGGCCGCACCCAATCTTGGCCACGCTTACGCCGAATCGTTCGGTTCCATCTATCCACGGCTCGCCCAAAGATACGGTGCAGCGCTCTATCCCTTTTTTCTCGATGGCGTCGCCGGCGACGCCACGCTGCAATTGGAGGACGGCATGCATCCAAATGCGGCCGGCATAGACCAGATCGTCAGGCGCATTCTGCCCACGGTGGAGGAGGCGCTCGCCGCGCTACCGGAAAGGCCCTGAGCAATCGCACGCAACCGCTACAAGAGCGGTGCGTTGGTGCACAATCCCCTTGCCCCGCCCCTATTTCGGTGATTCGCTGGGGGCGTGGGTTCGATTCGAGGACAGGAGGCTTGCCATGCCGCGTCTTTTCACCGCCCTCGAAATTCCGCGCGATGCTGCCCTTTCACTTTCGCTGCTGCGCGGCGGCCTCCCCGGCGCACGATGGATCGACGTGGAGAACTACCACATCACGCTCCGCTTCATCGGCGACGTCGAAGGCCATGTCGCTGACGAAATCGCCAACGCCCTGGACCGGGTGCGGCGACCCTCTTTCCCGCTGACGCTTTCGGGCGTCGGCGCCTTCGGCGGCAAGAAACCCCATGCCGTATGGGCGGGCGTCACCGCGTCGCCCGATCTCCAGGGCCTGCAGGCGGAAATCGAGCGTATCTGCCAGCGGCTCGGCCTGCCACCCGACCCCCGCAAGTTCACCCCGCATGTGACGCTTGCCCGGCTGCGAAATTCCAGCCCCGCCCAGGTCGCTCACTATCTGTCTGCACGTGGCAACTTCGCCGCAATGCCCTTCAGGGTCGGCCGGTTCGTCCTCATGTCCTCGCGCGATTCCATTGGCGGTGGACCCTATATCGTGGAAGAGGCCTGGCCTCTGGTCGGCGCCGACGCACGCGCGGCCGAGCGGCCCGAAGACGACGCAATGCCGCGGATACTGCCATGACGAGCCGGACAAAGCTTTCTGCGCAACAGATCGACGAGGCTCTTGCAGCCGTTCCGGGCTGGGCCCTGGCCGACGACGGAACGTCGATCAGGCGCATCTTCACCTTCCGCAATTTTTCCGAAGCCTTTGCCTTCATGACGCGGGTTGCCCTGGTCGCTGAGAAAATG
Source organism: Pseudomonadota bacterium (assembly GCA_003242525.1). Lineage (GTDB taxonomy): Bacteria > Pseudomonadota > Alphaproteobacteria > Rhizobiales > Rhizobiaceae > Mesorhizobium. The sequence goes on from QGUU01000288.1 coordinate 2,780, forward strand.
GACCATCATCCCGACTGGTCGAATGTCTACAAGACGGTAGAGGTGAGGCTGAACACACATGACGCCGGCGGCCTGACGGCGCTGGATTTCGAGCTGGCGGGCAAGATGAACCGCATTTTCGGCGGCTGATTTCCGCTCGACCTTGCAGGCCGGCGCCAATTTTCCCACATTCTGTACAGGCTGGCGCAGGCCGCTCGGGAGAAAAGGCAGATGGCTCAGGACAGGAAATTCGACTTCCCTGGCTTCGGCGAAAAGGATGGCGATCCGAGGGTAGTGCGTGAACAATTCTGGCGCACGGCCAAGAAGGCGGCACGGCACATTCCGTTCATGGAAGACGTGGTTGCGGCCTACTATTGCGCCATGGACAGGAACACGCCTATGCGGGCCAAGGGCATATTGCTTGCGGCGCTGGGCTATTTCATCCTCCCCACCGACAGCATTCCGGATTTCATCCTGGGACTCGGCTTCACCGACGACATCGCCGTGCTTACCGCGGCGATCACGACGGTGCGCGCGCACATCACTCCGGCGCACCGGATGGCAGCGCGCGAAGCGATTGCCGACGAGAGCTGACCCGCCACGCCAGGAAGACCGGGCGGAAAAGTCAAACTGTTGCCGCTTTTGCTAATTCCAACTCCGCCTGACGGGACGGCGCGTCGCATGACGCGTAGAAAGTGGCGGGTTTCCTCTCGGTGATCTTTTTCCACGAGTTCACCCTTTGGTAACCCAGATTAATTCAAAATGAAGTAACGGGCAGGCGCGGAGCCGGGCCTCACGCCGTTTCATTCGGACTACAGGAAAGACAATGCGCGGACTGATTGCGACGATTTCGAGCCTGGCGTTGGTTGCCTTGGCGAGCCCGGCGCTCGCCCAGCAGGCGACCAAGCTCGGCCAGCACAATGCCTGGGGCACCTACAGCTACCAGGCATCGGGCGGCAAGGTCTGTTACGTTCTCACGGTTCCGACGGACAAGCAGCCTTCCACCCTGGACCATGGCGACATTTTCTTTTTCGTCAGCCAGCGGCCGGGCCAGCAGGTGTCCTACGAACCGCAGTTCATCGCCGGCTATAACCTCCAGGAGAATTCCAAGGTGACGGTGACGGTGGGGGCCAAGAGCTTCACCATGTTCACGCGCGGGAAGTCGGCCTGGGTCGAGAACGCCGCCGAGGAGCCGCAGCTGATCGCGGCGATGAAGGCCGGCGCCGACATGAAGGTGCAGGGCAAGTCAGCCCGCGGCAATGCCACCAGCTATGTCTTTTCCCTGAGAGGCATCTCCGCCGCGCTGGACTCGATCAAGAACTGCAAATAGCCGGCAGGCGTAGCCCGGATCGGAGCCGATCCGGGATTCGCGGCGTGACGCTTCCGCCCTGCAGGGTCAAGGGCGGCATGACTCTTGCGACAAGCTGTGCTATGCGGCGCGCTTTCGATGCTGCGGCCTGCTGAAATTGGCCGCAAACCG
>QGUU01000289.1 GCA_003242525.1 Pseudomonadota bacterium
GCAAGTAAGGGCTTTCCGGGGGCGAAAACGCGCGCGCGCCGAACTTCTCGGGTTCCGCGCCGATGATCTCGCGACACCATCTGTCCAAGGGGTCTGAGGGAGGCTCGGACACCCGTCCGAGCCAGCGCTGGAAATGCGGCCACGGTGCTCCTCCCGCCTGACCGACGAGGAGAAGAGCCTTTGCCGGCAAGCCGGAGGGCCCCGGCGGGGCCTCATCCCGCTCCGCAAAATTGAAGCCGCCGCGCAGAACAAGTCCGTGACCGGCGAGAGTCCGGGAAATATCACCCAGGTTTGCCCTCGGCGCCGACGACAACATCTTCACTCGTCCGGCGCGCGAAAGGCGCTGCGCCAGACTTCCTTGTGAATAATGTTGGCCACTTTAGCCCGGCCTGACTCGGGCTCCTTTCAAGTGAAGGCGTCGGGCATCGACTCCTTCTTCTTGGCTATGAAGTCCTTCAGCCCGTCATCAATGCCGGGATCGAGGAAAGGCGCTTCGAAGCTCGCCAGCCATTGGCGCGCGAGCTCATTGGCGCGCTGGTCGGCCCGCTTCTCGCCCTCCGCCTGCCACTGTTCGAAGGAATTGTTGTCGGCGATGTTGGAGCGATAAAAGGCGGTCTGGAAATTGGCCTGGGTATGGCTGCAGCCGAGATAGTGACTGCCGGGGCCAACTTCGCGAATGGCGTCCATGGCCTGTCCGTTTTCCGAAAGGTCTACGCCCTCGCAGAATTTCTGCTGCATCCCGAGCTGGTCGATGTCCATCATGAACTTGTCGTAACCGGACGCCAGGCCGCCCTCGAGCCAACCCGCCGCATGCAGGACGAAATTGGTGCCCGCCAGAATGGTCGAACCGAGCGTGTTCGCGCTCTCATAGGCTGCCTGCGCATCGGAAATCTTCGACGCGCAGAGCGAGCCGCCCGTGCGGAAAGGCAGGCCAAGCCGGCGGGCCAGTTGCGCCGCGCCAAAAGACACGAGCGAAGGCTCCGGCGTACCAAAGGTCGGCGCCCCCGACTGCATGGAGATGGAGGAGGCAAAGGTTCCGAACAGGACCGGCGCGCCGGGCCGGATAAGCTGGGTGAAGGCCGCACCAGCCAGCACTTCGGCGAGAATCTGGGTAAGCGTGCCGGCCACCGTCACGGGGCTCATGGCCCCGGCAAGAATGAAAGGCGTGACGATGCAGGCCTGGTTGTGCCGCGCATAGACCTTGAGCGCGCCAAGCATCGTCTCGTCGAACACCATCGGCGAATTTGCGTTGATGAGCGATGTAAGCACCGTATTGTTTTCAACGAAGTCGTCTCCGAACACGATCTTCGCCATGTCCACCGTGTCCTGCGCGCGTTCCGGAGCCGTGACGGACCCCATGAACGGCTTGTCGGAATAGCGGATATGGGCATAGATCATATCGAGGTGGCGCTTGTTGACCGGCACGTCGACCGGCTCGCATACCGTTCCACCCGAATGATGGATCGAAGGCGCCATGTAGGCGAGCTTCACGAAGTTCTGAAAATCCTCAATCGTGGCGTAGCGGCGATTGCCGTCGAGGTCGCGCACGAAGGGAGGGCCGTAGACCGGCGCAAACACGGTCGCATTCCCGCCGATCTGCACCGACCGCTCGGGATTGCGCGCGTGCTGGATATATTGCTTCGGGGCGGTCTTGAGCAGTGACCGGCAAAGCCCTTTCGGGAAATGTACCCGCTCGCCCTTGACGTCGGCGCCTGCCTGTTTCCACAGCTCCAGAGCCTCCGCGTCGTCGCGGAAGATGATGCCGACTTCCTCAAGGACCGTGTCGGCATTCTTCTCGATCAGTGCCAGGCCTTCCTCGTCCAGCACCTCGTAGACATTGATCTTGCGCCGGATGTAGGTCAGCTGCGTACCAGGGCCGCCACCGCCTCGCGCCGCCCGCCGGGCGGCCGCGCCGCCGCCGCGATCCGCGCGCCCTCGCCTGCCGCCTGCCTGGTCGTGGTCGACTGCCGTCTCGCTCATCTTCGTGTCCTTGGAAACATGTTCAGCCACGCTGCGCGCGGCACATGGGCAGATCGTACCCATGCACCCTATCGGAAACGGCCAGCCAGCGCCAAGCACTGTCGTAAAATCGACAAGAAAACCAATAGGCTCGCAGTCGCTTTCCTTTTGGACAAAGTCGCAAATCGGCTATGGAGATCAAGGCTGGCGAGATAGGTATTGGGACGACGCATGCGCCGCCAGGGCGGCCTTTGGGAGCTGGCAAATGTCTGACGACGAGATCATCCTGTCCGAGCTTTCTGATGACGAGCTCGTACAACAGATGCACGACGACCTGTATGACGGTCTGAAGGAGGAGATCGAGGAAGGTACGCACATCCTCCTCGATCGCGGCTGGGCCCCTTACAGAGTGCTGACAGAAGCCCTCGTTGAGGGGATGCGGATCGTCGGCGAGGACTTCCGCGACGGCATCCTGTTCGTGCCTGAAGTGCTTCTCTCGGCCAATGCGATGAAGGCCGGCATGGCCATCCTTCGCCCCCTCCTGGCAGAGACGGGCGCGCCCAAGCAGGGCAAGATGGTGATCGGCACCGTGAAGGGCGACATCCACGACATCGGCAAGAATCTTGTCGGCATGATGATGGAAGGCGCGGGCTTCGACGTCATTGACCTGGGCATCAACAACCCGGTCGAGAAATATCTGGCCGCCATCGAGGAGCACAAGCCGGACATCGTCGGAATGTCAGCGCTGCTCACCACGACCATGCCCTACATGAAGGTGGTCATCGACACCATGAAGGAAAAGGGAATCCGCGACGACTACATAGTGCTCGTCGGCGGGGCCCCGCTCAATGAAGAGTTCGGCAAGGCTGTCGGCGCGGATGCATACTGCCGCGACGCGGCCGTCGCGGTGGAGACCGCCAAGGACTTCATGAAGCGCAAGCATAACATGCGCGCTTCCGCCTGACAGCCGTGGCAACGCCGCGACCGCGAGGTCGCGGCGACGCGCTGTCAGTTGACCGAGTCCTCTATGGCGTCTGCTGTGTTGTTGACGTCCTTGCCCATTCCGCGCACGGTGTTCGCGCATCCGGCCAGCGTGAATGCGGAGACGACGACAAGCAAGGTCACGATGCGATATGGCTTCATGGCGGCCCTCTTCCTATGTTGCACCATGAAGCAACGATATCCGGGGCAGCGGGTTCCAGGGCGATGGCACAAAGAGAGAAGCCTGAGATTGCCGATAGGCTGCTTGTCATCGGCTGCGGGATGATTGCCCGCGAGGTTCTCGCGATCAAGGAACAATTGGGGCTTGATCACCTCGACCTGACCTGCCTGCCAGCCGAGTACCATTTCTATCCTGACCGAATTGCGCCCGCGATGGACAAGGCGATCGTGAAGGCCAGGGCGGAGGGCTATCGCAACATCTTCGTCGGCTACGCCGATTGCGGCACGGGCGGCCTCCTGGACACCGTTTGCGAAAAGCACGGCGTCCAGCGCATGGAAGGGCCGCATTGCTTCGCTTTCTATCAAGGCCGGGAAGCCTATCGGAAGGTCGCGGACGACGACATGATGTCGTTCTACATGACCGACTTTTTGTGCCGCCAGTTCGATGCCTTCTTCATGAAGCCGCTAGGTCTGGATCGCCATCCTGAACTGATACCGGTCTATTTCGGCAACTACGAGAAGCTGATCTACCTGGCGCAGACGGACGATCCCGAGCTCGACAAGGTCGCGGAGAGCGCCGCGAAGCTTCTGGGACTGGCATATGAACGCCGTCCAACTGGCTATGGTGATCTGACGGCCGGCTTGGCAAAGGCGGCCGCTGGCGTTTCGGTTGACGGCAAGGACGAGGCCCCTTCACTTTCGGTATAGGTTTGTCCCGTTCAACCTGCCCCGCCGTATTGAAGGTAGCCCGGAGAAGTTCATGAGAGCCGTCGTTTTCGAGGAGTTCGGCAAGACGCCAACCGTCCAGACAGTGCCTGATCCCACGCCCACTGCCGAGGGCGTTGTCATCAAGGTCGAGGCGACCGGGCTTTGCCGCAGCGACTGGCACGGCTGGATGGGGCATGACCCGGACATAAGGCTGCCCCACGTTCCGGGGCACGAGCTCGCCGGGGTGGTCGTGGCTGCCGGGCGCCGGGTCGGCCGCTGGAGGGCGGGAGATCGCGTTACGGTTCCCTTCGTGGCCGCCTGCGGCCGCTGCGCAGAATGCGCCTCCGGCAATCATCAGGTATGCGAACATCAGTTCCAGCCTGGCTTTACCGCCTGGGGTTC
>QGUU01000290.1 GCA_003242525.1 Pseudomonadota bacterium
GCGCTGCACAGGGCCGACCTTTCCGTTTCGGCCGGAAGCATCCACGCGCTGCTGGGCGAGAACGGCGCGGGCAAGTCGACGCTCATCAAGATATTGGCGGGAGTCGTTGCGCCCGACGAAGGCGAGATCCGCCTTGATGGGCAGCCTGTCAGCTTTTCGTCGCCGGTGGATGCGACGCGGGCAGGCATCGTATGCGTCTTCCAGGAACTCTCCCTCATTCCTGAACTCAGCGTCGCCGATAACATCGTCATATCGGACCCGCCCAAGCGGTTCGGCCTGATCGACCGCAAGGCGCAACGCCGCATAGCCGAAGAGGCCCTGCGGCGCGCCGGCGCGCCCGACATCCACCCACTTGCCCTCGTCAAGGACCTGCCGCTTTCGCGCCGCCAGATGGTCGAGATTGCCAAGGCGCTTGCCCGCAAGCCGCGCATTCTCATCCTCGACGAAGCGACTTCGGCACTGTCGGCATCCGACGTGGCGAAGGTGTTCGAAGTGCTGAAGCGGCTGCGGGCGGAAGGGCTGGCGCTGCTCTACATCTCGCACCGCATGAACGAGATCGCTGAACTGGCCGATCACTGCACCGTTTTTCGCAACGGACAAAATGTCGCCAGCTATGCCGCCGGGACCAAGACCGACAACGAGGTCGTGGAACTCATGATCGGCCGCGAGTACAGCCACGCCTTTCCGCCCAAGGGAGCGTCCGCCCCGGCATCGGAGGTTCCGTTGCTGGAGGCGCGCAACCTTTCATGGGCCGATCGCCTGCACGACATCTCCCTTCGCCTGCACGCTGGCGAGGTGGTTGGACTGGGTGGGCTCGACGGCCAGGGGCAGCGTGAATTGCTGCTGGCTTTCTTCGGCGTTCTGCGGGGGCTTTCGGGTGAGATCCGCGTTGGCGGAAATGCCGTGCGGATAGACAGTCCCGCCGCGGCAAGGGCGGAGAGGATCGGAATGGCGCTCATTCCGGAGGATCGCAAGACAGAGGGCCTGATGCTGCCCATGACGGTTCGCGAGAACCTCTCCTTCGCCGCGCTCGACAAGCTGACACGCGGCGGTGTCGTCGACCGGGCAAAGGAAGAGCGCATGATCGACGACATGATCAGGCTGCTTGCGATCAAGACAGGCGGGCTCGACATCCCTGTGGGTGCGCTGTCGGGAGGCAACCAGCAGAAGGTGGTCATTGCCAAATGGCTGATGCGCCAGCCGCGCATCATCCTGCTCAACGATCCGACCCGCGGCATCGATGTCGGCACCAAGCAGGAAATCTACCAATTGCTGCGCAAGCTCGCAGGCGCCGGGGCAGGGATCCTGTTCTATTCGACCGACTATGATGAATTGATCGGCTGCTGCGACCGTGTGCTGGTGCTTTATGACGGTGCGGTGCGGAGCGAGCTCGTGGGCGCCGAAATCACCGAGCATGCGCTTATCTCCAGCGCGCTCAACATTGGAGTGCAGGCGCCGCAAGGGCAGGGAGCGAAGGCATGAGGGACTGGCGCTTCTGGCTGGCCGAACAGCGAGGCACGCTGCTGGCCTTCGGCATCTTTGTCGTTATGTTCATCATCTATACGACCAACCACCCGGCAGGCTTCACCGCCAATGTGGTGCAGACGGCTTCCAACAAGGCAGTACTGCTCGCCTTTGTGGCGATGGCGCAGACCTTGGTCGTCATCACAGCCGGAATCGACCTTTCCGTCGGCATGATTTTCCTTCTGACCAATTGCCTCGCCTCCTGGCTCGTGGTCGGAACGCCGTTTGAAACCGCCATCGGCGTTGTGGCTGTACTGGCGGCGGGCATGCTGTGCGGCGCGCTCAACGGTGCCATCGTCATCTATGGACGCCTGCAGCCGATCGTCGCCACCATAGCGACTGGCGGCATCTTTTATGGCATCGCCCTGATCCTAAGGCCGTTTCCCGGCGGTTCCGTGAATGAGGATCTTGCCGATGCGCTGACCGGCAAGCTGTTCGGCGTGGTTCCCGCCAGCCTTGTTGCGCTGGCTATGGTCGTGCTTGTGGTGTGGGTGCCGTTCAGGCGCTCCGTGCTGGGGCGGGGCGCCTATGCCGCGGGTTCCTCGGAGTCTGCAGCCTACATGTCGGGCGTGCCGATCGAGCGGGCGAAATTCGCGGCCTACACGCTGTCCGGCCTGATGGCGGCGATCGGGGGCCTGTTTTTGACGTTCTTCACCTATACGGGCGAGGCGGCTTTCGCCAGCGGCAACGCCTATACGCTGTTTTCCATCGCAGCTGTGGTTCTTGGCGGAGTTTCGCTGTTTGGAGGCCGCGGCAGCGCCGTCGGCGCGATCTTTGGCGCCCTGGCGTTTCGAACGATCGGCGACCTCCTGTTCGTATTCAACCTGGACGCACTGTGGCAGCCACTGTTCCAGGGAGTGATTTTGCTGGTCGCGGTAAGTCTCGGTGCTTTCGGCTTGTTCAGGGTGCGCAATCGGCTGGAGTGGTTTCTATGAGCATCACGACTTCCGGAGGCTTGAGCGGGCGAATGCCGAAGCTGCTGCGGCGCGCCGACCCGGCGGTGCTTACCGCCTTTGCCTGCATCATTGTCCTGCTGCTGGTCGGTAGTCTGTATTCGCGCAATTTCCTTTCGCCTGAATACCTTGTGCAACAGCTCAAGGTTGCTTCCTTCCTCGGCATCATTTCCACGGGCATGATGCTGGTGATCCTGCTTGGCCAAATTGATCTCTCCGTACCCTGGACGATAACCACCGGCGCGATGATGGCGTGCGCGGCGGCTGCCTACGGACCCGTGGCGGTGGCACTGGCGATTCCGTTCGGAGTGCTGTGCGGCGTGCTGATCGGGATCGTGAACGGGATAGGAGTGGCCTATCTGCGTATCCCGTCCATGATCATTACGCTTGCCACCAATGCGGTCGCCCAAGGCTTGATGGTCGTCTATACCGGCGGGTTCTCGCCGCAGGATTCAGCCACGGCAGCCATGCGCTACATAGCCACAGGCGCCTTGCTGCCTGGCCTGCCAAACGCCGTGGTGATCTGGGCGTTGGTTGGCGCGATTGCCGTTTTCCTGCTCACCCGCACCAGTTTCGGCCGCGCTGTCTATGGCATCGGGAATCGAGAGCGCGCGGCCTATCTTTCCGGCATCAATACGCGCCGCGTCGTTCTCGTTGCCTTCGCCGTATGCGGCGGTCTTTCGGCGCTTGGGGGCGTGCTGCTGGCCGGATACGCTTCGAAGGCGGCCCAGTCCATGGGCGACGCCTATCTTCTGCCATCCATCGCCGCCGTGGTGCTGGGCGGTACGTCGATTCTCGGCGGACGAGGATCCTATCTCGGTACGGTGGCCGGCGTCATCCTCATCACCTTATTGCAATCGATACTGTCGGTCATGCAGATGCCGGAGGCGGGCCGCCAGATCATTTACGGCGTCGTAATCATCGCCATGCTGCTGCTTTACGGGCGCGCGCCGGCAAACCGGTAACGCGCCGCCGACCGGACAACTTTTAAGGGTCTCAAGTGAGCCCGGGAAGGGGAAAGACTTGCGCCCACTTTTGGCATCGCCAGAACCGCCTATCATTGTCATGGGTGTCGCCGGTTGCGGAAAATCGGCGGTTGGCCGCCGGCTTGCTGCCCGATTGGACTTGTCATTCGTGGAGGGCGACGAGTTGCACTCGCCGGAGAACGTCGCCCGCATGGCGCGAGGGGAGCCGCTGACAGACGAACTTCGCGCGGACTGGCTCGATGCGGTCGGACAAGCCGTGGCTGCGCAGGTGGCAGCGGGACGGGGGGTTGTCGCGGCGTGCTCGGCGCTGAAGCGCAGCTACCGAGACCGCTTGCGCAGATTATGTCCCGACATCCTCTTCTTTTACCTCAGGATCGATCCCGAAACGGCAAAGGTGCGGGTCGCCTCACGCACTGGTCATTTCATGCCAGCGAGCCTTGTGGATAGTCAGTTCGCCATATTGGAGCCGCCCGGCGAAGACGAGGCAGCGCTGACGTTCGATGCCACCTTCTCGGTGGAACTGCTGGTGGACATTGCGGCAGGTCATGTGAAGGCTTGGAAATACGGGCAGCGCGTTTCCTAGACGCCTGACCTGCAGCCGGGGGCGGGCGCCAAAGTTCGTCCCGCCAGTAATGCCAGCCCTCTTCGCCCGCCTGTGCGCTGTCACGTGATCTGAATGCGGCGTGTCACCTGCCCGTTGCTTTCCCAGAACGTATGCTTTTTTGCGATCCAGGGATCGCTCATCGCCGGCTGGACGTTGC
>QGUU01000291.1 GCA_003242525.1 Pseudomonadota bacterium
GGATCGGCGAGAGCCTGTCCAACAGCCTCGCCCGCCCGCACGGGCTGCATGGCGACATCTGTTGCGATCTGGGCCGGGACCGGACCGACATCGACGAGCCCGCCGACGACGCTACCGACACGCTCCGCCTCAGTAGGCCCAACGATCGGCGCGAGGAGGGCATTGACGGCAACCCTTGCCCGCTCTCCTGGCGTCGGCTCGTAAGCCCGCAATTCGCCCGTGGGCTGCACGGGCGGGCCCGCAAGGGGCTGCGTCGCGAGCAGCGCATTGACCGGCGTCCGCAGATCTTCTGCGCTCGTGATGGGCGGGAGCGTTGCCGGGCCCGGAATCGACGCATGCTGCTGATTGATCATTGCCGCCAGCTCGGTTAGAAGCTCATCGAATGTCGGCATCGCTCAAATTCATCCTGTGGTTTTGGTTTGCGCTCCTGATCCCGCACTGGGCCGCACTAGCGCTGGTCGTCCTCGTTGCCTTGGATGATCCCATCTTCACGGGCCGCCCTTACGACAGGCAGTAGATCAGGATTGTTCCGCGCCATCTCTTCGAGCCGACGGATATGCGCGATAAGCTCAGGTCGCACACGGTTCGGCGCTCGCAACGCTGCAGCTCTCAACTGCGCATATCTCGCGGCCCAGTTGACGTAGCTGGGCCGGGAGAACAACACGGATAAACCAAACCCTCCCGTTCCGACGACCAACGCCGTGAACATGGCATCGGCACCGGATGCCACGGCTCCCAATCCGCCTAGCACAGCGCCGATGTTCAACATGTTTGTGCCGCTACGCGAGACGTTGGCCAGCGCCTCGACGTTGGCGAGACGACTGACGACACGCTCGAGGTTCTCTACCGCCCTCCTATGCTCGCCACCGAACAGGAGCGACTTCGCCTCTGGGCTCATGTTGCGCATGTTGGTCAGGAACGTGCTGACAGAGAAATCGATCTCTTGCGCCGCGCCGCGTGCCGAGCCAACTGGCCTGCCCAGATGACGGATCAACGCCGCGCGCACTTGATCCATCTCTTCCTCGCGCAGAACACGACTCAAGTTGCGCAACATCTCGAAATTGCCGCGACCGCCGCTCCGCGCCGCCTGCAGAATGTTCTGCGACAAGCTTTCAACGCTGCTGGCATTGAACAAGCGCTCGACCGTCTCAAGCCGCTCCATGGAGAGCCTTGTGAACTGGTCCGCTCTGCGGAACTCTTTGATCGCCCGCTCGAAACGCTGTGCCATCGCCGTGTTGCCCGCCTTCCGGTAGGCATCGGCGTTACGCTGCAGCAGGGCAATCATATCCTGGGTCAGGGCAGCCTGCAGGCGCTCGAGATCGGACAGACGCAGCGTATTGCGCTCCGTATCCGTCATGCCAGACGCGAGACGGCGTAGCTCGGAGCGCATATCGCGTAATGTCTGTAAATTAGCCGTCCAATGCGGGTTGTCGATCGCTTCGAGCATTCTCCCGAGGAGGCCGCCTTGGACAGGACGCAGCACTCCTTCAGGCGCCGTGCTCTGTCCGCTCTGCAGAGTCATGCGTGCGTTGCGCTCTATGATGTCCCGTAGCACGGCACGGGTGTTGGACGGGCTTTGCATGACGCGGGTTAACCCTTCTACCGCACGTCCTCTCTGCATCTCTTGAGGGATAAACCTCCACGCCCGCTCGTAGAGCGCTGCCTGCTTTGTCTTGAGCGATGTCTCGCGCGCCGGCGCGTAGATGATACGGCTCAGCTCGGTGTCGCTCAAATTGCGGATCGAATCCTCGACGATCTCGGCGGGACGCGCATCACGGAACCGCTGCAATCCGGCCTGGACCGTCTGCCCCGCCTCACGCATCGTCCGTGCGTCGCCAAACAGCGAGGCGACATTCTCGGCGGCCGCCCCGGTCTCACGCAGGCTTTCCTCCATTGCGCTGCGCACCGGGCCGCCGATGACAGGTGTCTCAGTCAACTGCCGTGCGACGCTGGCTGTCGGCCCCGAGCTGAAGGCAGGCCCGAACGGACGCACGCCCAGTTCACGAAACGCCTCGACATCACGAGCGATATCGGTGGCTCTTTGTGCTGCTATTGCCGACGCTGTTTGCGCAGCGCGCGCGGGTCCTACCACAGGACCGGTCATGAGTCCCTGGGTGGCGAAACGGGCTAGGCCCGTCAGCGTGCTCTCGTCGAACTCTGGATTGCGCCGAAAGGCCATTAGCTTGCCGGTGGCCGGATCGCGCAGCACCACATCCGTGCGCGGATTGACAAGCTGACGGGCGCCAGGCGGTCCGTAGAATAGGCCCTCATCGCCAATTGCGGTGATCTCGCCTAGCGGTTCACGAAGGAATGTCGCATCGCCATGGTAAACATTCGGGTTTGTTCTTTGCGCAATGCCTCTAGAGATATTCTCGAGCTGTTCGAGCCATGACTGGAATATGCCGACATCACGTCGCGGCGGGAATGATTGCGGTTGAGGCGCGGCCACATCCGCGGCCTGCGCAGCTGACATTGACTGAGCTGCAATCTGCACCGGAGACGCCGCACCGGCGTCGAACTGGTCGAAAATGTTTTTGGTGATCGGGGCCGCGGGCACGTTTGGCGCGGCTGTCGTTGGCTGCGGATCGAACTGGTCGAAGATGTTAGGCATCACTGCCTCTGCAAGAATTGGCCGGCCGGGACGCGATACTTCTCCTCGAACTGACGGATCACATCTGGTGTCGGGTTGGCGCGCAGGAATTGAATTGCGGCATCTGGAATCTGCGGCTGCGGCGGAATGCCGTAATCGAGGATCACATTGCGGACATCAAGACCTGCTCTCTCTGCGATGTCGCGATACTGATTCTGGATTGCCTGATACTGTCGCTCTTGCCGTTGGAAGAGCCCGCGCGCCTGAGACACGAAGTCCTCGCGTTGTGCAGGGTTCAAGCGCTCGCCAGATAGAAGCCGATTGTAGAGGTTTCTGATGCGATCCGGCACGCCAGCCGCATTCTGGGCCGTCGCGAACTCACCCTCACGGACCACCGATCCTGGATCAAGCATCTTCATGTAATTGAAGATCAGTGCTAGGTCGCCGGCCGCCGACGGCTGAGATGCCGCTTGCTCGACGCGGCTATAAGCATCGCGGACCTCGAAATATGGCTTAGCAAGATTGGCGTACTCCTTGCGCAGCGCCTCTTCTGCTTTCAATCGGTCGCCCGGCTCCAGCCCGGCATGAACACCTGCCGCCTTCGCCCGTGCAACCTCTGCTCGTGAACTAGCCTCCTCCGTCTGCGCTTTGATGAGACCGAGCCTCGCGCGCTTCTCCTCCTCCTCGAGCGGATCGCGCACGATCCCCGCCTCCGCCATCAGCAACCGCGGCCCCTGGATGGGGTCGCGATAGGCCGGATCGAGAGACGCTGCATTGGGATGCAGTCTCAGCACATTGTCCCACATCTGGCGGCGGCGGTTTGGATCGGTCTCGGTATCGACCATCTGCGCCAGCGAGCCGAAGCGCTTACGGATGGCCTGCTGCTGCTGCTCGTCGAATTGCCGCTGGCGCATCGCGAACTCCTGCCGGCGCATGCCCAGCTCCTCGCGCTGCATCTCTTGCTGCTGCTCGAGGAGCGCGTTGCGCCGCTGCGCATCGATCGCCTCGTTGATCGGCGTCAGGTCGAGGAGCGCATTCCGCGGGACCTGAAACCGCGCCTGGGGCAAGAATACGGGCATCCTCTACGACCTCTCAACCAAAGAGAAATGTGCTCGGCCTGACGAACCGCGCCACCGTACCAGCGATGTTGAGCAGGTTGTTCAGGCCGATGTTCCGCGTCTGCGCAATTGCCGACCCCCGGTCTATGGCCTGGTTTGCCCGCAGTTGCCCGGCGCCGAACCGCATGTCGCCGATGCCGGCGTCGAACCCGCCTTGCGTCGTCGCCGCCTGCTGCCCCATCTGCCCGATGTTGAGCAGCCGGTTGAGCTGGTTGTTGTAATCCTCGAGCAAAACACGGCCTGCCGCGAGGCGCGCGGCTCCGCTGTCGGTCAGACCCCGTGCGGCCATGGCGCGGGCAACGCCCTGCTGCAGGAGATCGACGTTCGGGCTGAATTGGAAATTCTCGACGAATCCACGCTGCGCCTCCGGGCCCAGAACGCCTGTTGCTGCGAGAAGCGCATTGAATGCCTGCGTACCGCCCGTCGCGAACGGAGTAAGCCGCTCTCGGCCCGCCTCGTAGGCTGCGACGCCTTCCGCCAGCCCGCGCTCGAGCTCACGACCAGCTTGC
>QGUU01000001.1 GCA_003242525.1 Pseudomonadota bacterium
TCGTGGGGTAAAACGCGCGCTTTGCGCCCCTCCCGAATTGCACCGGCATTGCGGTGAGTTTCGGGGTGGCTGGCGGCAGGGTCTGGGCGTTTGAGAACCCCGATGCCGGTATCGTCGAAGCGGACGAGACTGACTACCGGCGTTGCCTGGAAGTGCAGTTGCCCTATCTCGGTCCGGTGAAGGGCTTCTATACTGACTGGACACCACTGGCTGACCGGCCGGGCCTGTTTCCGGAGGATTTGGACGAGGACGATCCGTGGCAGTTCCGCAACATACTGGTACGGTAAGCCCCCTCTGGACCCTGCCCCATGCCTTGCAATCGCCCGGAAATCAGGTGAATGAAGAGATGCGGACCGAGGAGAGGATTTGCTCATGACCAACACGCTGAGATTGTTTGCGGTCGGCCTGGCTGCCGCTGGCGCGCTGGCCCTTGCCGGATGTCAGAGCGGCGGACCTTCCGCGCCCTCGATGCGATCGGCGCCCAGCGGAGTCGAAGGCTCCTGGATTGACGCGCAGGGCACCGGCCTCTCCACGCTTTCGGCAGGCCGCTTCCAGACTGTTGCCACTGACACCGGACAGAAACTTGCCGACGGCAGCTATACGCTTACCGGCGCGACCTCGGTCCAGATCACCGGTACTTCGCTGATCCGCCAGTCGCCGATCAGCTTCAACTGCCTGCTCGTTTCGACAAACCAGCTGAACTGCACCAGCGCGACCGGCCAGAACTTCGTCCTGACGCGTCGCGCCTGAGGGCGCCCGCAGCCGGCCCGGCGCTGTCCATTCCATCTGCAGCCTCAGGGCGGCCCGTCGGGCCGCCTGAATCTGCTTGCCACAGCGAAATAGCGGTGTGAACATGAAGCCGCTCGGCCCATTCGATACCGGCCGGGCGGGTATGCCCGCCGGTCGATCCAACCGGAGAGGACCATGAAAAAGCTCGCCACCGTCGCCGCTCTTTCAGCTTCCGCCCTGGCCTTTTGCGCGGGATCGGCCCTTGCCGACTACACGCTCAACATTCTCCACTTCAACGACTGGCACAGCCGCATCGAGTCGAACAACAGATATGAATCGACGTGCTCGGCCGATGAGGAGCAGAAAGGCGAATGCTTCGGTGGCGCCGCGCGCCTGATCACCGCCATCAACAGGGAGCGCAGCAGGCTTGAGGGCCAGAATGTCATTCTGCTCAACGCCGGCGACAATTTTCAGGGATCGCTCTTCTACACCACCTACAAGGGTGAGGCCGAAACGGAGTTCCTCAACCAGATAAAGCCGGATGCGGCGACACTGGGCAATCATGAATTCGACGACGGCGAGGCGGCGCTTGTTCCCTATCTCGACAAGGCCCGGTTCCCCGTGGTGAGCGCCAATGTCAACGCCAACGAACAGTCCGGCGCGCATGGCAAGATCAAGCCTTCACTGGTCCTGGAAGTTGGTGGGGAGAAGATCGGCATCGTCGGCGCTGTCACGAACGATACGCCCGAGATCGCCTCACCCGGCCCCAACATCGTCATCGAGGACGATGTCAGGTCCATCACCGCGCAGGTGGAGGAATTGCAGAAGCAGGGCGTGAACAAGATCATCGCCCTGACCCATATAGGCTATCCACGCGAACGCGACGTGATCGCCAGAATACCCGGCGTCGACATTGTGGTGGGCGGCCACTCCCATTCGCTTTTGTCGAACAGCGACCCGGCGGCCGAAGGCCCCTACCCGACCATGGTGGACAATCCCGGAGGCTATAAGGTGCCGGTCGTGCAGGCTGCATCCTATTCGAAGTATCTTGGCGCCATCCGCATCGTTTTCGACGATGACGGAGTGGTCAAGGAAGCTGCCGGCGAGCCGATACCCCTCGACAAGTCCATCGAGCCGGACCCGGCAGTGCTCGCCCGCATCAAGGAACTCGGCGCCCCAATCGAGGAACTGAAGGCCCGCGAGGTCGGTGAGACGACCGCTGCGATCGACGGCAGCCGCGAAACCTGCAGGCAGCGCGAATGCGAGATGGGAAATCTCGTTTCCGATGCCGTGCTTGACCGGGTGAAGGACCAGGGAGTCACGATAGTCTTCACCAATAGCGGCGGGCTGCGCGCATCGATCGACCAGGGCAAGGTGACGATGGGCGACGTGCTGACCGTTCTGCCATTTCAGAACACGATCGCGACGTTCAAGCTTGACGGCTCGGACATTGTCGCCGCGCTGGAAAACGGCGCGAGCCAGCTGGAGGAAGGCGCCGGTCGATTCGCCCAGGTCGCAGGGCTGAAATACGCATTCGACCGCAGCAAGCCTGCCGGCAGCCGCATCAGCGACGTCCAGGTGATGGAAGACGGTGCATGGAAGCCCATCGACGAGAAGAAGGAATATATCGTCGCCGCCAACAATTACGTCCGGCAGGGCGGCGATGGTTACGATGTTTTCGCCGAAAGGGCCCGCGACGCCTATGACTATGGTCCGGGCCTCGAGCAGGTCGTGGCGGACTATATCGCGGCCCACAGCCCCTACACGCCTAAGCTGGATGGGCGCATCACTGAAATCGGTGCCGCGATAGAGGCCGCGCCGGAGGAGCCCGCCAAGCCGGCGCCGATGCCCGCTGAGACGGCGCCGGCAGTAGAGCCCGACCAGCCGTCGGCGTCAGCCTCTGCCGACCTTGGCGCAGAAAGCGCAACCAGCCATGTGCTTGTAAAGGGCGACACATATTGGGATCTGGCCGTCAGCTACTACGGCAAAGGCACGATGTGGAAAAAGATCGGCGATGCCAATCCGGACTACGAGCCGCGCAGGCTTCCCATCGGGGCCGCCGTGACGATTCCTGCCAGGTAAGGCGATTTGAACCCGCCTCCCGCGCCCATGAATGGGCGGATACGGCTCCCGCGGGGTGCGGCCACACGCAGCATTGCAACGTGACCCCACATGGCTAGGGTCGCGCCTCCAGGAGATTTTGCGATGACCCCCGCCACATCCGCTGCTACAGAAGCCTCTACGCCGCGCGCCGTCGGCAAAAGCACGTCGAGCGCCGGCAAGATCGGTGTACTGCTTGTCAACCTCGGCACGCCGGACGGCACCAGCTTCGTGCCTATGTGGCGTTATCTGCGCGAATTTCTTTCTGATCAGCGCGTCATCGAGCTCAGCAAGCTGCGCTGGTATCCCATCCTTTACGGCATCGTCCTGATGACGCGGCCGAAGAGTTCGGGCGCCAATTACGAACTGATCTGGAATCGCGAACGCAACGAGTCGCCGCTGCTCACCTTCACGCGGGCACAGCAGGAGAAACTGGCTGAAGCGCTGGCCGACCTGCCCGGCGTCACCGTCGACTATGCAATGCGGTACGGCAACCCCTCTACCGCAAGCGTCGTGGAACGGCTTGTGGCCCAAGGTTGCGAGCGCCTGCTCGCCTTCCCGCTCTATCCGCAATATTCGGCGACGACATCTGCCACCGCAACCGACCAGCTATTCCGCGCGCTCATGAAGATAAGGCACGTTCCAGCGCTTCGGACCGTGCCGCCCTACTATGACGAACCGGTCTATATCGAGGCGCTCGCCAGCTCGATCGAAAAGCATCTGGCGCAACTGGATTTCGAGCCCGAGGTGGTGCTCGCCTCCTATCACGGCATTCCGGTATCCTATTCGCAGAAGGGAGACCCCTATCGCTCCCATTGCCTGGAAACCAGCCGCCTGCTGCGCGAGAGGCTGGGCTGGAGCGAGGACAGGCTGATGACGACCTTCCAGTCGCGTTTCGGCAGAGACGAATGGCTGCAGCCTTACACTGACGCGACGGTGGCCGGACTGCCGAAGAAGGGCGTCAAGCGCATCGCCGTCATCAATCCCGGCTTCTCCGTCGATTGCATCGAGACGCTGGACGAGATCGGCCGCGAGGTGTGCGAGGAGTTCCTGGAGGCCGGCGGCGAGAAATTCTCCCACATTCCATGTCTCAACGACAGCCCGGAAGGCATGGCCGTTCTGGAGACGCTGGTGCGCCGGGAATTGAAAGGCTGGGTCTGACTGGCCGCTTTTGCTCCAGTGAGCCGGAGCGCGATTGTAAACGCCGCAAAAACACTCTTAAGTAGCCGAATGGTCTGATCATGATTGGACCGAACGGTGGTCCCTGAGGGAGATATTCATGAGTTTCAGCGGGTTCGACATCGCGATCCTGGTCCTCGTCGCCCTAGTCATCATTCTGCTTTTCAAGGGCATCCGGACGGTTCCGCAGGGTTACAATTACACTGTCGAGCGGTTCGGCCGTTACGTGAAGACGCTCCAGCCGGGCCTGAACATCATCAACCCCATCTTCGAGCGCATCGGCGCCAGGATGAACATGATGGAACAGGTTCTGGACGTACCCACGCAGGAGATCATCACCAAGGACAACGCCATCGTCAGCGTGGACGGCGTCGCCTTCTATCAGGTCCTGAATGCCGCACAGGCAGCCTATCAGGTCGCCGGCCTGGAAAACGCCATCCTGAACCTGACCATGACAAATATCCGCACCGTCATGGGTTCAATGGACCTGGATGAGCTCCTTTCCAACCGAGACACCATCAACGAGCGCCTGCTGCGCGTGGTGGACGAAGCCGCTCATCCGTGGGGAATCAAGATGACCCGCGTCGAGATCAAGGACATCAATCCGCCCGCCAATCTGGTTGAGTCCATGGCCCGTCAGATGATGGCCGAGCGGGACAAGCGCGCGCAGATCCTGCAAGCCGAAGGCCTCAAGCAATCCCAGATTCTCGAAGCCGAGGGACGGCGCGAGGCCGCCTTCCGCGACGCCGAAGCGCGCGAACGCTCCGCCGAAGCGGAGGCAAGGGCAACGCAGGTCGTTTCCGAGGCAATTTCGCGCGGCGACATCCAGGCGCTGAACTATTTCGTAGCCCAGAAATATACCGAAGCGTTGGCCAAGATTGCATCGGCGACCAATTCCAAGATCGTGCTGATGCCGCTTGAAGCCTCGTCGCTGATCGGCACGCTGGGCGGCATAGGCGAGATTGCCCGCGAAGTGTTCAAGCCGGACGGCTCCGGCGCCGGTCAGCGGCAGCCCGCGCGACCACCCGTCGTCAGGCCCGGCGACAACTGATCGCGCAACGGGAGGTCGCCATGATCGGCCGCATCGTCCTGGAACTTGGGCCATGGAACTGGATGGTCCTGGGCATCATCCTGCTGGTCCTGGAAATCGTGTTGCCGGGCGTCTTCCTGGTGTGGATCGGCATCGCTTCCCTGATCGTCGGCGCGATTTCGATTTTCGCCTGGGAGTCGGGTTTCTGGACGTGGCAGACGCAGGTGCTGCTGTTCCTTGTCCTGTCCGTGGCCTCCGCCTTCGCTGGCCGGCGGCTGGCAGGCCCACGCAAGGATGATTCCGACCAGCCGCTTCTCAACCGTCGCGGCGACCAGTTGATCGGCCGCACCGCGACTCTGGCCGAACCGATCCGTAACGGTCGCGGCCGCATACAGCTTGGGGATACGCTCTGGCGTGTTTCGGGGCCGGACCTGCCGGCGGGCACCCGGGTCCGGGTTACGGCGGTCGCGGAGACCGAACTCGGACTGGTGGTCGAGCCGATTCCGTAGGATGCGACGCCGCCTCGCTTCCTCAGGCGGCTCCGATCCTCAGCAGGTCGTGGAAATGCACGAGGCCGATGGGGCGGTTGCCTTCAACCACGACCAGCGCACCGATCTTGTTTTCGTTCAGATAGGCAATCGCGGCTCCCGCCGACATGTCGGGGGGCACCGTTTTCGGCGTCCGGGTCATGATCTCCTCCACCGCGACATCCTTGAGATTGCGGTGCAGGTTGCGCGCAAGGTCGCCGTCAGTGACGATTCCGGCAAGGCACCCCTCCCCGTCCACTACGACAACGCAACCCACCTTCTTGTTGGAGAGCGTCATCACGGCCTCTGGCATGGTGGTACCCAGCTTGACCAGCGGCACCTCGTCACCCGTGCGCATGATCTGGGACAGATGCGTCAGCGTGGCACCCAGCTTCCCTCCTGGATGGAAGGTGCGGAAATGTTCGGGTGTAAAGCCCCGCGCCTCCAGTAGCGCCATGGCCAGCGCGTCGCCCAGCGCAAGCTGAAGCAGGGCTGAGGTGGTGGGGGCCAGGCCGTGCGGGCAGGCTTCTGCCACCTTCGGCAGGGTTAGGACAATGTCCGCCTCCCGTGCGAGCGAGGAGGTCTCCCCGGAGGTCAGCGCCATCAGCGGAATACTGAAGCGCCGCGAGTAGCCGACAATGCCGCGCAATTCCGGGCTCTCGCCGGACCATGACATGGCGAGGACCGCATCGTCCGGCGTAATCATGCCGAGATCGCCGTGATTTGCTTCCACCGGATGGACGAAAAAGGCCGGCGTGCCGGTGGACGCGAGCGTTGCGGCAATCTTGGAGCCGACATGGCCGCTCTTTCCAATACCGGTCACCACGACCCGGCCGCGGATGCCGGAAATCAGCTCCACTGCATCGGCAAATGGCCGGGAAAGGCCGTTTTCCAGGGCCGCCGAAAGCGCATCGATGCCCGCGCGTTCCGTTGCGATGGTACGAAGGGCCGAACTGATGGCGGCGGTGCGGTCCGCCTGCGGTCTGCGCGATGAAGAGGCTTTCATGAAACGACGCGTTAGCGCCTCGTTTCTGCTTTGTCCATTGCAATCGCTTGCCAGTGCTGCGGCCGCACCCTTCAACCCTCCGTTAACCATCGCTGTTTACGGTCCGGTAACGATGGCGCGCCCGCGCCGCAGGGATGACGATGCCGCATTGTGAGCCGAAAGACCGGAAGCGCCGAGGGGGCGAAGCGCTGTTGGTGGTGTTGCTTGCCGCCGGCTCCACCCTCACCATTCCAACCCCGCTCGTAGCCCAGGAACTGGCGCTGCGCGCCCAAACACTGGATTCGCAAGCCCAGCCGGGCGCCGAGTCGGCAATTGTCGTGCCCTACGAGCTGGCCAGCGCCGGCGCCGTTCCCGACCCGCAGGACACGGCAGAGACCGGCCTTGACGACGATCCCCCGATTTTCCCCCCTGATGGATTCGATCAAGAGCAGGCGCAACGCCCTGCGCGTGCTGCTAGGGCAACCGCCAGCACGCCAGAGACCACTTCCACTGCGCGGCGCTCCCTGGATGTGCAGGAAGACGGGACGGCAAACGCCGGACCCAACCGGCGCGCCCGTACGCTGGACAGTGAGGAGCGGCAGCCGCTCGACCCCCGCGCTGAACGCACCGGGTCCATAGAGGGGTTTTCGCCGCGAACGGAGGAAGACCCCTATGCCCCGGTCGGCATTCGGGCCGGCACCTTCATCTTGCGCCCCTCCATTGAGGAAGGCGTAACGGCCACAAACAATGCCGACGCCAGCCCGGGGGGTCGCTCGGCCGTGCTTTCGGAAACGACGTTGCGCCTCAACGCAGCTTCCGATTGGGCCCTCCATTCGGCAACGATCGACGGCTATGTCACCTTTCGCAAATCGCTGTCCGGCCAGGACACGCAGGATATCCGCGGCCGCGTGGACGGAACGCTCAACCTCGAACTCGACCATGATTGGCGCGCCACAGCCCGGCTCGGCTACGAGGCCGCGCCGGAATCGGCGTCCTCGCCGGTGCCGCTGCCGAGCACGGCCGACCGGCCACTGCATCAGGTAATCGAGGGAAGCCTGGGCATAGAGAAGGGTGTCGGCAAGGCGCGATTGGGCCTGACCGGTGCCGTCGAGCGCGACCTCTATGGCGATGCGGATCTGAGTGGCGGCGGGACATTGTCCCAGAAGGACCGGAACTCAACGCTCTACTCCGCCACTCTTCGGGGCGGCTACGCAATTTCGCCGGCCTTGATCCCATTCGCGGAGGTGGAGGTCGGCCGCCGCGCCTATGACGAGCGCGTGGATGCGGCCGGCTACCAGCGTTCGGCGGACCGGCTGCGCATCCATGGTGGAACGGAATTCGATCTCGGCGAGAAGCTCAACGGCGAGTTTTCGCTTGGCTGGGTACGGGAAGCGCTGGACGATGATCGTCTGCCCGCAATCTCCGGCCTCTCCGTCGATGCGGATATCCGATGGTCTCCTGAACGCGGCACGACGATCGGCCTGCGCGGAACCACGACGGTGGAGGGCACGACTACCGCCGCAGAGAGCGGCTCGATCCTTTATTCGGGCCGGCTGACGGCGGAGCGAAGCATCCGTTCCAACCTCACAGCGAACGCGGCGCTCGGCGCGGACTGGCGCGACTATGCCGGCTCGAACGGCCATGACCGGATTCTCAGCGCAGAAGCCGGCCTGACCTGGTGGCTGAACCGCTACGCCGGCCTCACCACGCGCCTGCGCTACGAGACCCAGACCAGCAACCTGCCCGGCCGCGACTACGACGCGACAAGCCTCTTCCTTGGTCTGAAGGTGCAGCGCTGAGGCGACACGCACCCCGTCTCGGGAGGACGGGGCCACTGCCGATGGGGATCAACCGACGGCGCGGCGCCCGTCCGGAGCCATCTCATCAAGCAATTCGCGAATGATGCCGGCCATGTTGTGGTTGATGTCCCTGCGCCAAAGCGCAAAGGCGACATTCGCCTCGACGAAACCTTCCGGCGAGCCGCAGTCAAAGGTGCGACCCTGATAGTGGTAGCCATAGAAAGCCTGGTGTTTCTGCAGCTTCAACATGGCATCGGTGAGCTGGATTTCGTTGCCCGCGCCCTTCTCCTGGCTTTCCAGTATCGAGAAGATCTCCGGCTGGAGAATGTAGCGGCCATTGATGAAGAGGTTGGACGGAGCCGTGCCCGGATTCGGCTTCTCCACCATTTCGGTGATCCGAAAGCCCGTATGGATCGTTTCGCCACGGCCCACGATGCCATACTTATGCGTCTCGGCTGGGTCACATTCCTGAACCGCGATGATGTTGTTGCCGGTCTCTTCGTAGAGTTCCACCATCGCCTTCATGCAGCTTTTTTCCGACTGCATGATCATGTCCGGCAAGAGCAGCGCAAACGGTTCGTCGCCAACCAGTTCGCGCGCGCACCACACGGCGTGGCCCAGGCCCAGCGGCACCTGCTGGCGAGTGAAGCTGGTCTGGCCCGGCACGGGCTGCAACCGCTGGAGCAGTTCGAGCTGGTCGTTTTTGCCACGCTGCGCAAGCGTATCATAGAGTTCGAACTGAATGTCGAAATGGTCTTCGATGACGCCCTTGTTGCGGCCGGTCACGAAGATGAAATGTTCGATGCCGGCTTCGCGCGCCTCATCCACCACATATTGAATCACTGGCCTGTCCACCACGGTCAGCATTTCCTTGGGTATGGCCTTGGTGGCGGGAAGAAAGCGTGTGCCGAGACCGGCTACCGGAAAGACTGCCTTGCGAACTCTTTTCATCAGTGGTCCGAACCCGTTGATCTGTCCCAAAGGAGTGAGGCCATTGGCCTGGTGAGGGAAGGTGCTTCAAAGCGCCTTCGTGATTCGTTTGCGCGCCGGCAAGATCCCATCCTGGACGCCGGTCAGCCTTTGAAATGCGAAAGTGACATCCGGACTGTTGGAACGCAGCGCCAACAGCTTTTTCTGGAGGTCCCTTGCCATTCTCCCTTGAACATAGTGACGGCCCCGCGACGTGGCAATTATCCAATCGGCGCTGCCGACAATCCCTATGAGGGACATTTTCGCCAGAATCGAGAGGTACCGATTGACAGCATGCGCGCATCCATAAGCGCAGGGCAGCTTTTTCGTTCCTTGTGAGCGATGGTAAACTCAATCCTAACGGGTTGCGTACAAAATGCCTTGCTTCGATGAAGCAGGAGGAAAACGATGAGCCTTCGCACCACCGTCGGTCGGTTCGCCGCTGCCGCAGTGACAGTCGCCGGCCTGTCGCTGTCTTTGCTGATGACGGCCCAGCCCGCTCTTGCTGACGCGGGCTTCCGCAACTGGATTGCCAGTTTCCGCTCGGTCGCCATGCAGCACGGCGTTTCGGGCGCCGTGTACGACCGGGCTTTCCGCAACATCACGGACATTGACCACGAAGTCCTGCAAAAGGCCCGTCATCAGCCCGAGTTCAAGGCGCCGGTCTGGGACTATTTCGATAATCGCGTTCACGAGGAATCTATTGCCACCGGACGCGCAATGGCGCGCAAGTGGAAGCCGTGGCTCGATCGCATCGAGAAGCGCTACGGCGTTGACCGCAACATCCTTCTTGCCATCTGGTCGATGGAATCCAACTACGGTGAGATCCTCAAGCGGGACGACGTGATGCGCAATGTCGTGCGCTCGCTGGCCACCTTGGGTTACGCCGACAAGAAGCGCGCGAAATTTGCCCGCACGCAACTGATTGCGGCACTCAAGATCCTGCAGACGGGCGACATAGACGAAAGCCATCTGCAAGGCTCCTGGGCGGGCGCCATGGGCCATACCCAGTTCATCCCCACCAGTTACCAGGCCTACGCCGTCGACATGGACGGCAACGGCAAGCGGGACATCTGGAACTCCGTGCCCGATGCGCTGGCGACGGCTGCGAATCTGCTTCACCGGAATGGCTGGCAAAGCGGCCGCACCTGGGGCTACGAGGTGGTGCTGCCTCCAGGCCGCAAGTTCCCGGCCGGCACTCTCCCCATTTCCCAGTGGGAGGCCATTGGTGTAAAGCGCGCCAATGGCAAGCCATTCACGAACGGCTCTGATCGAGCCGAACTCAAGGTGCCGGATGGGCGCGAAGGGCCTGCCTTCCTGGTCATCAAGAACTTTTCGGTGCTCAAGCGTTACAACAATGCCGACAGATATGCTCTGGCAGTTGGGCTGCTGGCCGACGAGATCGGGGGCTATGGCGGTCTTGTGAGGGACTGGAACCGGCCCTTCACCAAGCTTTCCTTCGAGGAAAAACAGGAACTGCAGAAACGTCTCGCCCAGCGCGGCCTTTATGATGGCAAGTTCGACGGCAAGATCGGCTCCGGCTCGAAGGCAGCCATCATGACCTTTCAGGCCCAGATGGGAATGAGGCAGGATGGCTATCCCAGCCTTGAAGTGCTGAAGGGGCTTCGCCAGAACTAGGCACAGCAATGGCTTGTCCTGAGGCAAGGGAGTTTGCGTGGGTAAAAGGGCGCATTTACGGATAAGCGTTCGACTGGTACTGGCGGCAATTCTGCTTCTGGGCGCCAGTGCCTTCTCCGCGCCTGCCATCGCACAGGAGCGTACCGGCTTCGGCTGGTCGCTACGTGAGCTTCTGTTCCCTAGGCGAAGCGAACGCGTCAGGCCGCCCGCTGACCTCAACAAGCCAAGGCCGAAACGGAAAAAAGCCACCCCGCAAAGAAGTGCAGCGCCCGCGCCTGTAGCACCGCCTGTGGTGAAGAAGGAGCCGGATGCGCGCGTCGTGCTGGTCGTGGGAGACTTCATGGCCGGTGGTCTCGCGGAGGGTTTGGAAACCATCTTTGCCGAGAATCCGAAGGTGGCCGTGGTAAACCGCACGAAGGGGTCGTCCGGCCTCGTCAGGGACGACTTCTACGACTGGCCTCGCGAAATCGGCGCTATCCTGGAAGAGGAAAAGCCCGCCGTGGTCGTCGTGATGCTCGGATCGAACGACCGGCAGGAAATGCGGATAGGGGAAACGCGAGAGGTGCCCCGCTCCGACGCATGGACGAAGGAGTATGAAGCGAGGGTCGCAGCCTTGGGCAAGTCGATCGCCGCCGGCAAGGTGCCGTTGCTGTGGGTAGGTCAGCCCGCATTCAAATCAGCGAAGATGACGTCCGACATGTTGGCATTCAATGCCATTTATCGAGATGCCGCCCAGGCAACGGGCGGCGAATTCATCGATATCTGGGACGGCTTCACCGATGAGAATGGCGCCTTCGTCACCACCGGACCCGACGTGAACGGCCAACCTGTCCGGCTACGCGCCAGCGACGGCATCAACATGACTGCGGCCGGCAAGCACAAAATGGCTTTTTATGCGGAGAAGCCGCTGCTCAAGATCCTGGGTCTTTCAACCACTGACGGCAGCCCTGCCCGCTTCGTTCCGGCAGGCCTCCCGGCGGAAACGGCTCCCGAAGGTCCTGCAACCCCAACCGACCGGACACCGCCAATCCTGCTGAGGGACCCGGCGCTTGATGGGGGCTCGGAGCTGCTTGGCGCGCTGCCGCCGGCACCCGGCATCCAACCGAACAGTCCTTCGGCCCGGAACGGCCCCGCCTCAGAGCCGAATCCCGGCCGGGCGGATGATTTCTCCTGGCCACCCCATCCCGGAAAGGATGTCACGGAGAAACCTGCCCCGGACAAGGCGGTGGCCGTCCGGCCGTAGCACCATTGCCGATGAGCCCAGATGGCTCGGGGCAAACCGCCGGCCGCGCCTAACGCCGCTTCTCCACGCCTCACCGTCAGGCCGGTAGGAGGGTTGAGCCCATCAGCGCTTCGTCGATGGCGCGCGCCGCCTGCCTGCCTTCGCGGATTGCCCACACCACCAGCGACTGCCCGCGCCGGACATCGCCGGCCGCCCACAGCCTGTCTATGTTGGTCTTGTAGTCCCGATCATTCGCCGCCACGTTGCGCGACCGACGCCTGTCGGTGTTGATGTCAATTTTTCCTTCCAGTTCGCTCAGGACGCCGTTTTCCAAGGGTCCGGAAAAGCCGATGGCGATGAAGGCGAGATCGGCGCGGATGACGAACTCGGTGCCCGGGACCGGCTCACGTTTCTCGTTCACTTCGCAGCAGCGAACACCGGTCAATTGACCCTCCTCGCCAATGAACTCCAGAGTAGCTACCTGGAACTCGCGCTCGGCCCCCTCCGCCTGGCTCGACGAGGTTCGCATCTTGGTCGCCCAGTAGGGCCAGACCGAAAGCTTGTCTTCCTTTTCCGGGGGCTGCGGCCTTATGTCGAGTTGGGTGACTCGCACCGCACCCTGCCGGAAGGCGGTGCCGATGCAATCCGAGGCGGTGTCGCCGCCGCCGACGACGACAACATGCTGTCCGCTTGCCACGATCGGCTCGGACGGCCAGGCAACCGACTGGATATCCTCGCCACCAATGCGCCGGTTCTGCTGCACCAGATAGGGCATGGCGTCATGCACGCCGTCGAGATCGCTCCCGGGTATCCCTGCCGGCCGCGGCTTCTCCGACCCTCCGCAATAAAGCACCGCGTCATAATCGGCGAGAAGCTGGCTCACGGACATGTCGATGCCGACATTGACGCCGCAGAAGAAGCTCACGCCCTCGCCCTGCATCTGTTCGATGCGGCGGTCGATAAAGTGCTTCTCCAACTTGAAATCGGGGATCCCGTAGCGCAGCAGGCCGCCCGGCCGGCTTTCACGCTCATAGACATGGACTTCATGACCCGCGCGGCCCAGTTGCTGTGCGGCAGCCATGCCGGCCGGACCGGACCCGATGATCGCGACGCGCTTGCCGGTCTTCTTCTCCGGCGGATAGGGTCTGATATAGCCGGTCTCATAAGCCTTGTCGGCCAGGGCCTGCTCCACCGTCTTGATGGCGACGGGAATATCCTCAAGGTTCAGCGTGCAGGCTTCCTCGCAGGGCGCCGGGCAGATCCGTCCGGTGAATTCCGGAAAATTGTTGGTCGAATGCAGGTCGCGGATCGCCTGTTCCCAGTTCCCGCGATAGACGAGGTCGTTCCAGTCCGGAATCTGGTTATGGATGGGACAGCCCGTCGGACCATGACAGTAGGGAACGCCGCAATCCATGCAGCGCGCCGCCTGTTTTTCGACCTCCTTGTCCGACATGGGGAACGTGAATTCGCGGAAATGCCGGATTCGGTCCGAAGCCGGCTGGTACTTGTGCACCTGCCGGTCGATTTCAAGAAACCCTGTCACCTTGCCCATGGCTATCCTCGGACTTGCGTTCGACCCGCGGCGGTCTACCGCCGGGCGGTCGTGCGCTGTGGAGCGGAAATCCGGAGCTGGCCTCCGGCGTTCAAGACCGCGTGCACGGTCGCGTCAATCAGCGCGGGTGCGCCCGGTTTTGAGCGAGGGCGGCACGCCCCTGGGGAAAATGGCCAGCCTCATCATTCTGCAGCCAGGTTCATGCGGGCGCGTTGCATCTCCTGCAATGCGCGGCGATATTCGACCGGCATCACCTTTCGGAACTTCGGGCGGTAGACTGTCCAGCTATCGAGGATCGCCTTTGCCTTGGTCGAACCCGTATAGTGCAGGTGGTTCGAGATGAGCTGGTAGAGGCGCTCTTCGTCATGACTGGTCATGTCGCCCGACACGTCCACGCGGCCCTTGTGGTCGATGTCGCCGCCGTGATGGAGAAGTTTCTCCATCAGGTCATCCTCCTCAGGCACCGGCTCCAGTTCGACCATTGCCATGTTGCAACGCCTGGCGAAATCGCCGGCCTCATCCAGGACGTATGCGACGCCGCCTGACATTCCCGCCGCGAAGTTGCGCCCGGTCTGGCCAATTACCACGACCACGCCGCCGGTCATGTATTCGCAACCATGGTCGCCCACGCCCTCGACCACCGCAACGGCACCGGAATTGCGCACGGCGAAACGTTCTCCGGCCACACCGCGGAAATAGGCTTCGCCTTCGGTCGCCCCATAAAGCACGGTGTTGCCCACTATGATCGACTCTTCTGCGACGATCCTGGCCTCTTCCGGTGGCCGTATGACGATCCGGCCACCCGACAGGCCCTTTCCGACATAGTCGTTGGCAGCGCCCACCAGATCGAAGGAGACGCCGCGCGCCAGGAACGCGCCGAAGGACTGGCCGGCCGTGCCGGTGAGCCTTACCCGGATCGTGTCGTCACGCAGGCCCTTGTGACCGAAACGCCTTGCTATCTCCCCCGACAGCATTGCCCCGGCGGAGCGATCGACATTGCGGATTTCCGCCTGGATTTCCACCGGCTGGCGCGCTTCGAGGGCTGGCCGCGCCTGCTCGATCAGCCGGCGGTCCAGCACGTCGTCAATCGGGTGCTTCTGGCGCTCGGTCCAGTGCGTCGCCTCCGGCGGCGCATCGGGCCGGTAGAACACCCTCGAAAAATCCAGCCCCCTCGCCTTCCAGTGCCGCACGAGTTCGCGCTTTTCCAGAAGGTCGCTGTTGCCGATGATCTGGTCGAGATGGGTGAAGCCCATCGCTGCCAGCAGTTCTCGCACCTCCTCGGCCACGTAGAAGAAGAAGTTGATGACGTGTTCAGGCGTCCCCTTGAAGCGCTTGCGCAATACGGGATCCTGGGTCGCAACCCCGACGGGGCAGGTGTTGAGGTGGCACTTGCGCATCATGACGCAGCCCGCGGCGATGAGCGGCGCGGTCGAGAAGCCGAATTCGTCCGCGCCGAGCAGTGCCCCGACAATCACGTCGCGTCCGGTGCGCAGGCCGCCGTCCACCTGCAGCGCCACGCGGCTGCGCAAGCCGTTAAGCACCAGCGTCTGGTGCGTCTCGGCGAGGCCCATCTCCCAGGGCAGGCCAGCATGCTTGAGGGACGTCAGCGGCGAGGCGCCCGTGCCGCCGTCATAGCCGGAAATAGTGATGTGATCGGCGCGAGCCTTGGCCACGCCCGCCGCTACGGTGCCGACACCAACCTCCGACACCAGTTTCACCGACACATCCGCGGAAGGATTGACATTCTTCAGGTCGAAGATGAGCTGCGCCAGGTCCTCGATCGAATAGATGTCGTGGTGCGGAGGCGGAGAGATCAGGCCGACGCCGGGGGTGGAATGGCGCACCTTGGCAATAGTGGCATCGACCTTGTGACCGGGCAGTTGCCCCCCTTCCCCTGGCTTGGCGCCTTGCGCCACCTTGATCTGCATGACATCCGAATTGACCAGATATTCGGCCGTCACGCCGAAGCGCCCTGACGCCACCTGCTTGATGGCCGAGCGCTCCGGGTTCATGCCTCCGTCGGGGAGCGGCAGGTAGCGGTCCCGCTCCTCGCCGCCCTCGCCGGTATTCGACTTGCCGCCTATTGCATTCATGGCGCGCGCGAGGGTGGTGTGCGCCTCCCTGCTGATCGACCCGAACGACATGGCCCCGGTCGAGAATCGCCTGACAATCTCCGCAGCCGGCATGACCTGTTCGAGCGGAACCGGCTTGCGCCCGGCCTCTTCCGCCTTCTTGATCTTGAAGAGGCCACGAATGGTCTGCGCCCGGGCCGATTCGTCGTCGATCTGGGCCGAATATTCCTTGAACGTCGTCCAGGAGCCCTTGCGCACTGCATGCTGCAGCGTGGCAACCGCATCCGGAGACCAGATATGAGCCTCGCCGCGCATGCGGAACATATATTCTCCGCCAACTTCCAGATTGTGCTCCAGCAGCGGGTCCTTGCCGAAGGCCCGTGCATGGCGCTGCACTGTTTCTGCCGAGATTTCCTCCAGCCCCACACCCTCGATCAGGGTGGCCGTGCCGGTGAAATACTTGTCCACGAAATCTGATCTCAAGCCGACGGCGTCGAAAATCTGCGCGCCGCAATAGGACTGATAGGTGGAGATGCCCATCTTGGACATGACCTTCAGAATGCCCTTGCCGATTGCCTTGATATAGCGGCTGACCACCTCCTGCTCATCAACCTCGGGTGGGAACTCGCCCCGCCGGTGCATGTCGATGAGCGTGTCGAAAGCGAGATAGGGATTGATGGCCTCAGCACCGTAACCGGCCAGGCAGCAGAAATGGTGCACCTCGCGCGGTTCACCCGATTCCACCACAAGACCGACCGCCGTGCGCAGGCCCTTGCGGATGAGATGATGGTGGACCGCGGCCGTGGCCAGCAGCGTCGGTATGTCGATCCGGTCCGGGCCGATCTGCCTGTCGGACAGGATGATGATGTTGTATCCGCCCGCGACTGCCGCTTCGGCGCGTTCGCACAGTCGCTCGATCGCCGCCGGCATGCCTTCGGCGCCTTCGGTGGCGTTGTAGGTGATGTCGATCGTCTTGGTGTCGAAGCGGTCTTCGGTATGGCCGATGGACCGGATCTTCTCAAGGTCCGCATTGGTCAGGATCGGCTGGCGAACTTCCAGCCGCTTGCGCCGCGAGGAGCCGACGAGGTCGAATATATTCGGCCGTGGACCGATGAAGGAAACCAGGCTCATCACCAGTTCCTCACGGATCGGGTCGATCGGCGGGTTGGTGACCTGGGCGAAGTTCTGCTTGAAATAATTGTAAAGCAGCTTCGGCTGGTCCGACATAGCCGCAATCGGCGTGTCCGTGCCCATCGAGCCGACAGCCTCCTGGCCGGTGGTAGCCATGGGCGCCATCAACAGCTTGAGGTCCTCCTGCGTGTAGCCGAAGGCCTGCTGGCGATCGAGCAGCGTCACGTCCTTGCGCAACTCCCGGGGCTCCACGGGGCTCAGGTCTTCCAGGATAAGCTGCGTATTGGCCAGCCACTTCTTGTAGGGGTGCTTTCTGGCAACCTCAGTCTTGATCTCCTCGTCCGAGATGATGCGGCCTTCGACCAGGTCGATCAGCAGCATCTTGCCCGGCTGAAGCCGCCACTTCTGTACGATGTGCCTTTCGTCCACCGCAAGCGCGCCGGCTTCGGAGGCCAGGATCACGCGGTCATCGTCCGTAACGATGTAGCGGGCGGGGCGCAGGCCGTTTCGGTCCAGCGTCGCGCCTATCTGCCGGCCGTCCGTGAAGCACACCGCAGCCGGCCCGTCCCACGGTTCCATCAACGCTGCATGGTATTCGTAGAACGCCCTGCGGTCCTCATCCATGAGCTTGTTGCCGGCCCAGGCTTCGGGGATCAGCATCATCATGGCATGGGCGAGCGAGTACCCGCCCTGGAAGAGGAACTCCAACGCATTGTCGAAACAGGCCGTATCCGACTGCCCTTCATAGGAGATGGGCCACAGCTTGGAGATGTTGTTGCCGAACAGCTCCGAGTCCACGGAGGCCTGGCGCGCGGCCATCCAGTTGTTGTTGCCGCGAACCGTATTGATCTCGCCATTATGCGCGACCATGCGGTAGGGATGCGCCAATTTCCACGACGGGAAAGTGTTGGTGGAAAAGCGCTGGTGGACCAGGATCAGCGCCGTTTCAAAGCGCGGGTCTTTCAGATCCTTGTAATAGGCGCCCACCTGGTAGGCCTGGAACATGCCCTTGTAGACGATGGTGCGCGCCGACAGCGACACGCAATAGGCACCGATGTCCTTGTTGTTGTTTTCAGCATAGATGCGCCCGGAAATCACCTTGCGCAGGAGATAAAGCCTCGCCTCGTATTCCTCGTCATCGGGAATGTCCGCCGGGCGCCCTACGAAGACCTGGCGGTGGAACGGCTCTGCAGCGACAATCTCCGGCGCTTTGGAGAGCGAGGAATTGTCGACCGGCACGTCGCGGAAGCCGAGTATGGGCAATCCCTCGGACTGTGCGGATTCGAGGATGATCTCGTCTATATGGGCGCGCTGGCCGGCATCCTGCGGCATGAACCAGTGACCCACCCCATACCAGCCGGGCGGAGGCAGCTCGACGCCCTGCCTGGCCATTTCCTCGCGGAAGAAGCGATCCGGGATCTGTACGAGCACGCCCGCGCCATCGCCCACAAGCGGGTCCGCACCCACCGCGCCGCGATGGGTAAGGTTTTCCAGCATCGCCAGCCCGTCTTCGACAATGGCGTGCGACTTGATTCCCTTCATCTGCGCGATGAAGCCCACGCCGCAGGAGTCGTGCTCGTTGCGCGGGTTGTAGAGCCCTTGCGGCGGAGGCAGCCCTGCAACGCCGGCCGCAGCATGCCGGAAGTCCTTGACGGCCGCAGCTTTCGTTTCTTCCGCCGGCGTCAGAATCGTCGCCGCAGATCGCGTCGCTTGCGTCATCGTCCCTTCCTTCCGTTGCACGCCTTTGCGCTGGCATTCGCTGGGAAGCGCCGGCCTTCCCGAACGCGCGGGCATTATCCGGACCGGCGTCATCATACGCTATCCGGGCCTGTCATGCGCGCCGAAATAAGACAGCATTACTGTCCTAAATCGGTATGACAGAAATCCGGTCAGCTCACAAGATCGATTCGTAAAAAAATGCATGCGATGG
>QGUU01000292.1 GCA_003242525.1 Pseudomonadota bacterium
ACCAGGAGCGCAAACTCGCCCAGTCAGGGCTGGGCGATCTCTTCGACGCGGTCGAGATCGTCAGCGAAAAGACCACAGCCACCTATGCCCGCATCTTCAGCCATCATGGCGATGGACCGGAACGGAGCATGATGGTGGGCAACTCGCTCAAATCCGACGTCGTGCCGGCCATAGAAGCCGGGAGTTGGGGCGTACATGTGCCTCACGATCTGACATGGACGCTGGAATGGGCCGATGCCCCACGCAGTGCCGCACGCTTTCATGAGATCGGCCATCTCGGCGAATTGCCGGGCCTGCTCGCTCGGATTGGCTGAGGCAGGCTAGTGGCGTCCCTGCCCGGCCAGGCGGCCCAACACGGGTTGCAGCCTTTCCGGCGTGATGGGTTTGGCGACCACTACATCGATCACACCGGGCAGTCCCAGGCTTTCGGGCGTGCCGTTGCCATTCGACAACAGGATCACCGAGGGCGCCTTGGTACCGGTCGCCCGCCGTGTTGCGGCGATGCTGGCCAGGAGGCCCTCACAGTCCCTGTTGTCCGGGCCGCCGTCGAGAACGATGGTGCCGGGAACAAAGACCTGAAGCGCCGTCTCGGCCGTGTCGGGAGATTCCGACAAGGGCTTCAGGCCTGCCCGTTCGGCGATTTTCGACACCACCACCCGGTTGATCGGCGATCGGCCAACCACGAGCACCCGCGAATAATCAACAGCCTGGAACGCATCTTTGCGCTGTCGGGCGCCTTCGGACGGGCCATTGCCGCCACTTGACGTTGGCACAGACACTGCGGTAGCCGCCCCAGCTCAATTGAAAGTTGAATCGACTGGGAGAATTGGCCGGGAATCTGCGACTGTCAAGAACAATTCACGCGAGCCTCGCGCCACCGCCACTCGCAAGCAGATCAGTCATTTCGAGGCAAGGCTCGACGCCACATCCCTGATGGAAGAGAGGGCCATCGGCGCACAAGCCACCGGATGGCCCTCTTCCTGGCAGGGGCGATCAGCCGCCCCGTCGGGTTACGATCACCGGGATCAGAAGATCACCCCAATTCCCGTCTCCGCCGTGATGTCGGGCGGAGCGGACCAGTTCAACCGACACGCCGGCCTCGACCGCCTTCATCACGGACTGATTCAGCCGGTGCAGATCGTTTGCCAGCATGCGAATGACGGCCTGCTGGTCGGCGCTCATTGCCGAGGCCTGTTCCTCGGCTCTTTCCTTGACGCGGCTTATGGATGCCATGATCGTTCTCCTCGCGTAGCGCCCTTAGGCATTGTCTGCCTTCACTCGGCTGCAGGGCGGAACTGGGCCTGTTCCGTCGAGCCATGCATGGCTGTGGTGGAGGAGCGGCCTCCGGTAATGGCCAGCGATACGGCGTCGAAATAGCCGGTCCCAACCTCACGCTGGTGCTTTGTGGCGGTGTAGCCGTACGCTTCCG
Organism: Pseudomonadota bacterium; assembly: GCA_003242525.1. Taxonomy (GTDB): domain Bacteria; phylum Pseudomonadota; class Alphaproteobacteria; order Rhizobiales; family Rhizobiaceae; genus Mesorhizobium. The sequence continues at coordinate 1,430 of QGUU01000292.1, forward strand.
CCGCGAACTCGGCCTGCTGCAGTTCCGAATAGGCCGCCATCTGGCGTTCCCTGTAACCGCGCGCCAGCTCGAACATGCCGTAGTTCAGCTGGTGGAAACCGGCCAGCGTGATGAACTGGAACTTGTAGCCCATCGCGCCGAGTTCGCGCTGGAACCTGGCGATCGTCGCATCGTCCAGGTTCTTCTTCCAGTTGAAGGACGGGGAGCAGTTGTAGGCGAACATCTTGTCCGGATAATGCTTTCGCACCCCTTCCGCGAAGCGCTTCGCCTGCTCGAGATCCGGCTTGGACGTCTCCATCCAGATCAAGTCGGCGTAAGGTGCGTAGGCAATGGCGCGGGCAATGCATGCCTCGATGCCGTTCCTCACCTGATAGAAGCCTTCCACCGTACGACCGGCTCCGTAGTCGACGAATGGCTGGTCCCGCTCGTCTATGTCGGAAGTCAGAAGCTTGGCCGCCTCCGCGTCGGTGCGGGCCACGATCAGCGTTGGCACGCCCATGACGTCCGCCGCGAGCCGGGCGGCCGTCAGATTGCGGATATGTGCTGCAGTCGGAATCAGCACCTTGCCGCCCAGATGGCCGCACTTCTTTTCCGACGCCAGCTGATCCTCGAAGTGAACGCCGGCGGCACCTGCCTCGATGAAGGCTTTCATGATCTCGAACGCGTTGAGCGGACCGCCGAAGCCTGCTTCGGCGTCAGCGACGATGGGCGCAAACCAGGTCTCGACCGACAGGCCCTTGCCTTCCGACACTTCGATCTGGTCGGCGCGCTGCAAGGTGCGGTTGATCCGCCTGACCAGTTCGGGGGCCGCGTTGGCCGGATATAGCGACTGGTCGGGATACATGGTCGAGGCCGTGTTCGCGTCGGCGGCCACCTGCCAACCGGACAGGTAGATGGCCTTCAGGCCGGCTCGCACCTGTTGCATGGCCTGGTTCCCGGTGACCGCGCCGAGCGCATTCACGAAATCCTCTTCGTGAAGAAGTTTCCAGAGCCGATTGGCCCCGTTCTCTGCCAGCGTATGCCTGATCTGCACCGAGCCGCGCAGCCGCTCCACATCCTGCGGCAAATAGGGCCGCTCGAGGCCATCGAAGCGGCCTTCGGGCGCGCTGGGGACAAGGTTGTAAAATTCGGTCATGAATGAGCCCTCCAAGGAATTTTTTAGCCGGCAGTTTTCCGACTGCTGCTGTCATTCATTTACATTGCGATGCAAAAGAAACGAGAAAAAACCCGACAGCCCGCACAAAATAAGGGAAAATCGGTCTTGCGATTCACTGGTCCCAGATGTAAACTTGTAAAGATTGTAAATCCCACTCCGAACTCATGTCCGGAACGCGGATGTCAGGATTGTAAAGAAGCAAGATGGCCGAGCGTAAGATTTTCGCCGGACCGCGTATACGCCGCATCCGCATGGCGCGCGGCCTGACGCAGACGGCCATGGCGTCCGGCCTGGGCATCTCGCCTTCCTATCTAAACCTGATAGAGCGCAACCAGCGGCCCCTCACCGTGCAGCTTATCCTGAAGCTGGCCTCCACCTACCAGGTCGATCCCGACGAGTTGCAAGGCGAGGCGCATGGCTCGCTTGCCGCGCTGCGGGAGGTCTTCGCCGACCCTCTCCTGGCTGGCGAACTGCCTGGAGACCAGGAACTCATCGAAGTGGCCGAGGCCGCCCCCAATGCGGCAGCAGCGATGGTGAAGCTTTTCCGCGCCTATCGCGAGCAGACTGACCGCTTGTCCGACCTCAACGAGATGCTTGCCCGCGAGGGCCGCGCCACTGCGCTCGCCGGCAAGCGGCTGCCCATAGACGAGGTGCGTGAGACCTTCGAGCGGCGTCCGAATCATTTCCCCTCACTGGAGGAAGAGGCCGAAGCCTTCGCCACGCTGCTTGATCCCGGCGAGGATCTGTCCGGTGCGCTGAAGGCGTGGCTGCGGCGCGAACATGGAATCGTGGTCAAGGTGCTCCCTGCGGCAACCATGCCGAACTGGCGCCGCCGCTACGACCGTCATTCCCAACGCCTGTTCCTGTCCGAGCGGCTTCCGCCCTTCGACCAGCTGCGGGAGGTGGCCATGGAAGCCTGTCTTATGCGCATGTCAGTGGCGATTGCGGCAGAAATCCAGGCTCTGAAACTGTCCTCGGACGAGGCGCGCCGTCTTGCCCGCTTCGAACTGGGTCGCTACGCCGCCCACGCACTGATGATGCCCTATGGCGCCTTCTGGCAGTCTGCCCTTCGAACCCGCTACGACATCGACCTGCTACGGGCCCGTTTCCGCGTTTCCTTTGAACAGGCCGCCAACCGCCTGACCACGCTGCAGCGACAGGGTGCGTCAGGGGTGCCTTTCTTCATGCTGGAGGTGGACAGCGCCGGTAACCGGCTGCGGAGAGCCGGCGCGCAAGGCTACCCTCACGCCGCTTTCGGTGGCGGTTGCCCGAAGCTGCCGGTCCATGCCGCTTTCACCCAACCAGGGCAAATCTTCGTCGAGAGCGTGGAAATGCCGGACGGCACGCAGTTCCTCTGCATCGCCCGAACACTGGAAGGGCTGCAAGGTGGTTTCCACGAACGGCCACGCCGCACCGCCCTGCTGGTCGGCTGCGACATCGGATTCCGCGACGAGATCGTCTACGGTGCCGCCCTTCCGGCCCAGGGGGCCGGCAAGATGGCTGGGCCCGGCGCCGCCCCCACGCCCGTTGGTCCGGCCTGCCGGCTATGCGAGAGGATCGGCTGCCTGGCGCGCGCCGAACCCCCGGTGACAAGACCGTCTCTTT
>QGUU01000293.1 GCA_003242525.1 Pseudomonadota bacterium
TGTGAAAGAGAACGCCATGGGGCGTTCCCGCCCGCCCGTTGGTTCCGACCCGGTGAGCGCCGCCTTCGGCCGCCCGCTCGACTATTACACGGGACTCGTGTTTGAAATCGCTATCGGACCCGGTGAGCGCGCCCTGGCCGGCGGCGGCCGCTATGACCGACTGCTGACCCTGCTGGGGGCCAGGGAACCCATTCCCGGCGTCGGGTTCTCGGTCTGGCTGGATCGCATCGCCGCCGCGCGGGGGGCAAAGCCTTGACCATAACCATTGCCCTGCCCTCGAAAGGCCGGTTGAAGGAACATGCGCTCGAAATACTGGCCAAGGCCGGCCTGCCGGTCAGCCTGCCGCAGGACGAGCGCAGATACCATTCCCGCGTCGAGGGCCGCACCGACATTGATGTGGCCTTCCTTTCAGCTTCGGAGATCGCCGGAGAAATCGGCGCGGGGTCGGTCGATCTCGGCATCACCGGCGAGGACCTTGTGCGCGAAACCTTGCCCGATTGGGAAAGTCGGGCCGAGATAGTCGCCAGGCTTGGTTTCGGACAGGCCGATGTAGTGGTGGCAGTGCCCGACATCTGGCTCGACGTGGAGACAATGGCCGACCTGGACGACGTAGCCGCCGAGTTCCGTCACCGCCATGGCCGCCGTCTGCGGATCGCCACCAAATACTGGCGGCTGACACAGCAGTTCTTTTCCCAGAAACATGGCATCCAGGTCTATCGCATCGTGGAAAGCCTTGGCGCCACGGAGGGGGCACCGGCGGCAGGCTCGGCCGACATCATTGTCGACATCACGTCTTCCGGCTCGACGCTGAGAGCCAACCATCTCAGGGTGCTCACCGACGGAGTTATCCTGCGTTCGCAAGCCTGCCTTGTCGCATCACGCAAATCTCGGGCCCAGATGGACTCGGCGCTGATCGAAGAAGTCGGGATGAAGGTCGCGGCGGCGCTCTGATCTCGCCTCGCCCAATCGAGCACCGGCGCGATAGCCCAGCCGCAGCCTAAAGCCTTGCCCGCGTCGAGCGCGGGGTCGCAAGCAGCAGGCTCGTCTCACTGCTGGTGATGCCAGGTATCAGCCTTATCTTGCGCAGCACCGCATCGAACTGGGTCAGCGTATCTGTACTGAGTTCCACCACCAGATCCCAGCGACCGTTGGTCGTGTGAATGGCTGCGATTTCGGGAAAGCCGCCCAGGGCCCTCACCACCCTGTCGGCGACATGGCCCTCAACCTCGATCATCGTGATGCCACGCACGCGCTGTTCCAGCGCATCGGCGCGCAGGATCACCGTATAGCCCAATATGTCGCCCTGCCGCTCCAGCCGCTCCATGCGCGCCCGCACCGTGGCGCGCGAAACGCCCAGATCGAGTGCAAGGTCGGAAATGGACCGGCGCGCATCATGGCGCAGAAGCGTCACTAGTCGTTCGTCCAGCGCGTCCATGATTTCTCATTTCGGTAGAAAGATGCGCCTAATTGATAAGGCACTTGAACAAACTTGCCAATCCATACCGTTCATTCCGCCACTTTCGCAAGCTACCTCATAGACTCCAGGAGGTGCACCGATGCGATGCAGGATTTTGGGAGCGCCAGTGCAGGACGGCGCAGGAAGGCTTGGATGTGAAATGGGACCGAGCGCGCTGCGCACCGCCGGGCTCGTGCCCGCGCTTCTGGCGCTGGGCCATGAGGTGGAGGACCTGGGAGCCATCCAGCCCGCTCCCAGGGAACAGGTCTCGCATCAAAATCCTGCCCTCAAGGCGCTGCCGGAAATCGTGGCGTGGACAACCGCGATCTCCGAAGCAGCCTATCAGGCAAGCGAGGATGCCATGCCGATCTTTCTCGGCGGCGACCATTCCATCTCGGCAGGCACCGTTTCCGGTGTGGCCCGGCACGCGCGGAAGGTCGGGCGACCCCTCTTCGTGCTCTGGCTGGATGCACACCCGGATTTTCACACGCTCGACACCACCACCAGCGGCAACCTGCATGGCGTGCCCCTTGCCTATGCCAGCGGCCGGCCCGGCTTTGCCGGAACCTTCCCCGACCTTCCGGCTGCAGTAGATCCGACGCGCATCTGCACCTTCGGCCTGCGCAGCGTCGATCCCGCCGAGCGTCTGGCGCTGAAGGAATCCGGCGTCATCGTCCACGACATGCGCGCCATAGACGAACACGGCATTGCGCCGCTGCTGTCGGCTTTCCTGAAACGGGTGGCAGACGAAGGCGGCCTTTTGCATGTCAGTCTCGACGTAGACTTCCTTGACCCGTCAATTGCGCCCGCAGTCGGGACGACCGTACCCGGCGGCGCCACCTTCCGCGAGGCGCATCTTGCCATGGAGATGCTGTCGGACAGCGGCCTCGTCACAAGTCTCGACCTGGTCGAACTCAACCCTTTTCTCGACGAGCGCGGCCGCACGGCGACGCTTATGGTGGACCTGACGGCCAGCCTGATGGGCCGCCGCATCATGGACCGCCCGACCCGCAGCCATTCAGGGGGTTACTGACATGACCGCACCATCCCGACTTGCCATTGTCCCGTTCGTGAGCGTGGATTCGATGATGAAGCTGGTGCATGCCATCGGCGTGGAACGCTTCCTCACCGAACTCGCGGCCTATATCGAGGAGGATTTCCGTCGCTGGGAACGGTTCGACAAGACGCCGCGCGTTGCCTCGCACAGCCATGACGGCGTCATCGAATTGATGCCGACGAGCGACGGCCATCTTTACGGCTTCAAATATGTCAACGGACACCCGAAGAACACGCGCGAAGGGCTACAGACGGTGACCGCCTTCGGCGTGCTGGCCGATGTCGGGTCCGGCTACCCAATGCTCCTAACCGAGATGACAATTCTGACGGCACTGCGAACCGCGGCCACTTCTGCGGTGGCGGCCAAGTACCTGGCGCCGAAGGGTTCGCGCAGCATGGCGATCATCGGCAACGGGGCACAGTCGGAATTCCAGGCCCTGGCCTTCAAGGCGCTCACCGGCATCGACCGACTCCGCCTTTACGACATTGATCGGACCGCCTCCGAGAAATGCGCTCGCAACCTTGCTGGCCTGGGCATGGACATCACCATATGCAGCAGTGGGCAGGAGGCGGTGGAAGGCGCCGACATCATCACCACCGTCACTGCGGACAAGCAATATGCCACGATCCTCACCGACAACATGGTGGGTTCAGGCGTGCACATCAATGCAGTGGGCGGCGACTGCCCCGGCAAGACCGAACTGCACCGGGACATATTGCTGCGCTCCGACATATTCGTTGAGTTTGCGCCGCAGACGCGGATCGAAGGCGAAATCCAGCAGCTCGCTCCCGACCATCCGGTGACGGAGCTGTGGCAGGTGATGACAGGCAAGGTCGAGGGCCGCCGGACAGCCCAGCAGATTACCCTCTTCGATTCGGTAGGCTTCGCAACCGAAGACTTTTCCGCGCTGCGTTATGTGCGCGACCAATTGCAGGGAACCGGCCTCTATGAGGAGCTCGACCTGCTGGCCGATCCCGACGAACCGCGCGACCTTTTCGGAATGTTGCTGCGAGCTGCTCCCAAGAACGGACCGGTTGCGGCGGTCCAGGGAACGCGAACCCCTTGAATGCAGGAAGGGCCCCGCGCGGAGCCCTTCCTTTCCAGCCCGAGCCGGACCGTTGCTGTCAGCTCAGTCCTTCTCGAAAACGCCCGTCTTGGCCACCAGGCCAGCGATTGCACCGCCGATCAGGGGAGCAACGATATACAGCCAGAGCTGGCCTATCGCCGCGCTGCCCGAGAACAGCCCCGGTCCGATTGAGCGCGCCGGGTTGAGCGAGTTGCCCGACACGGGAATGAAGCCGAAATGAAGCACCGCGAGCGTCAAGCCGATGATCAGGCCCGCCAGCATGTTCATGTGCTTGGCGCTGGTTGACGCCAGGATGACGAGGACAAATGTGAATGTGGCAATCATTTCGGTCAGGAATACCGAGGAGGTACCCCATTTCGCCGGATCCCAGGTGGTGGCGCCGAAATTGGTCACCGTGCCATCTGCCTTGCCGACAACCATCAGCCACAAGGCAATGGCGGCCAGGACCGCACCCACAGTCTGCGCGATCCAGTAGGGGATGACTTCCTTCGCCGGAAGCCGCCCGGCCAGGAAGAAGCCCAGCGTCACCGCCGGGTTCAGAAGCGCCCCCGAAAACGCCCACATCCCAAACACGTCGC
>QGUU01000294.1 GCA_003242525.1 Pseudomonadota bacterium
TTCTGGCGCAGACCTTTGCCTTCCGATCCAAGAACCAGAGCAATCTTGTCCTGCGAAAATGCCGCTTCCAGTTCGGCCGGGCCGTCCGAATCAAGGCCGATGGTGTGGAAGCCAGCCGCATGCAACTGGTGGAGCGCATCGGCCAGATTGCGCACCTCGATATGGTCGATGTGCTCCAGCGCGCCTGACGCCGATTTTGCCAATACGCCGCTCTCGGCAGGGCTGTGGCGGGCCGTGGTAATCAGCGCGCCCGCACCGAAGGCAACTGCCGAACGCATGATGGCGCCGACATTGTGTGGATCAGTCACCTGGTCAAGCACCAGCAGGAGATTGGCATCCCCCAGCGCATCGAGCCGTTTGGACGGCAGGGGTGAGGCTTCGATAACCACACCCTGATGGACGGCATCAGAACCGGTTATTCTGTCGATGTCGCGCGGTTCGGCCAGCTCTGCCTTGAAGGGGAGAGCGGAAAGGTCGCCGATGCCCAGTCGTTCGGCCGCGTTGCGCGTTATCAGCATGGAGCGGATGCGGCGCGCCGGATTGTCCAGGGCAGCGCGTACCGTATGCAGGCCATACAGGTTCACCAGCCCCGGGGTAGGATCTTTGCCAGGTGGGATCCTGGGTTTCGGTCGCGTTGCCGGCTGACCGGCGTTCTTGCCGTCGCGGTGCGCGCGCCGCAGGCGTGCGTAGTGGGAATCTTTTGCCGAACCCGGCTTTTTCCTGTCTTGCATTTCGCCTCTATAGAGTGCCTGCGCTGCTTTGGATACCACATGCGCGGGGCTGCGACTTTTTACGTGCTGAAATTCCTGCATCGCGGTTGACAGCGTATGGCCCAGTCGCCATAAGGCGCTGCGCTTGCTTCGAGATGGACGACACAATACGTCTCGTGTAAGCGCAAATGCCTCGTTGCATGGCTCCGGCGGCAGTACGGAGGGGTGCCCGAGTGGTTAAAGGGGACGGACTGTAAATCCGTTGGCTTAGCCTACGTTGGTTCGAATCCAACCCCCTCCACCACTGCCCGGTGAGCCAAGGCCGCGAAAGGCGCACTCGCTTTTCGCGATCGGCCATGTCACAACGAAGCGGCGCGGGTGTAGCTCAATGGTAGAGCAGCAGCCTTCCAAGCTGAATACGTGGGTTCGATTCCCATCACCCGCTCCATTTTCGGCCGCGTGGCGCCGACTCGCTTTCTTCCTTTGTCGTTGATTTTCCAGGCTGGCAGTTGCGGCTGGTGAGCCGTTGAAGTGGACCTGCCTCGGCACCGGCAGGGCAACCGCGGAAAACAGTTGAGGCTGGGCCCCACCGGTTCTAGGTTTTGGCCCGGCTATCGAAGCGGAGAATGCAATGTTCAGTCATATCGTCGTCGGCAGCAACGATCTGGAAGTGTCGAGAAAGTTCTATGACGCGACATTCGCCGCCATTGGAGTTGGGCCCGGCACCATCGACGCTAAGGGCCGTCTGGTCTATTCGAAGGACGGGATGCGGCTCCTGATCACCAGGCCGATCGACGGAAAGCCAGCCACCTTCGCCAATGGGGGCACAATTGGCTTGAAGATGGACAGTCCCGAAATGGTCACCGCCTGGCATGACGCGGGCGTGGCAAACGGGGGGACCTCCATAGAAGATCCGCCCGGCATCCGCGACAGCGCCGCGGGAAGGCTGTTCCTCGCCTATTTGCGCGACCCCTTCGGAAACAAGCTCTGTGGCAGGTGTGCTCTGGAGTGAAAGGTTCCTGCGTTTCCCACACCAGGCGCGATCGACAGCCATGGCTATCGAGAGGCGGGACTTTTTCTGGGCCGAAGACACGCCTATATCAAGGCTCAATCACCGAAATACGGGCAGCACCGCGGGCGAGTCGTGCGGCTTTGCGCCACAAGACACTTGTGTTTTGGGACCGTTGCCGCTAATCGCCCCGCATTCGACTGAAAAGGTCATGCCGTCCCAGCAAGCCTCGAGGAATAGAGACTATGGCAAAAGGTAAATTCGAGCGTACGAAGCCTCATGTGAACATTGGCACGATTGGTCACGTTGACCATGGTAAGACGTCGCTGACGGCTGCGATCACGAAGTATTTTGGCGAGTTCCGTGCTTATGAGCAGATTGACGCGGCGCCTGAGGAGAAGGCGCGCGGGATCACGATTTCGACGTCTCATGTCGAGTATGAGACGGCCAACCGTCACTATGCGCATGTGGACTGCCCCGGTCACGCGGACTATGTGAAGAACATGATCACGGGTGCGGCGCAGATGGATGGCGCGATCCTTGTGGTTTCTGCTGCGGACGGTCCGATGCCGCAGACGCGCGAGCACATTTTGCTTGCCCGTCAGGTTGGCGTTCCGGCGATTGTGGTGTTTTTGAACAAGTGCGACCAGGTTGACGATCCTGAGCTTCTGGAGCTGGTCGAGCTTGAGGTTCGCGAGCTTTTGTCGAAGTACGAGTTCCCTGGCGACGAGATTCCGATCATCAAGGGCTCTGCGCTTGCCGCGCTTGAGGATTCGAACAAGGAGCTTGGCGAGGATGCGGTGCGGGCGCTGATGGAGGCTGTTGACAGCTACATCCCGACGCCTGAGCGTCCGATCGACCAGCCGTTCCTGATGCCGATCGAGGACGTGTTTTCGATTTCGGGCCGCGGCACGGTTGTGACGGGGCGTGTTGAGCGCGGCATCATCAAGGTTGGCGAGGAAGTCGAGATTGTGGGCATCCGTCCGACGACGAAGACGACGGTGACTGGCGTTGAGATGTTCCGCAAGCTGCTCGACCAGGGCCAGGCTGGCGACAACATTGGCGCGCTTTTGCGCGGCATCGACCGCGACGGCGTGGAGCGTGGTCAGGTTCTTTCGAAGCCCGGCACGGTCAAGCCGCACAAGAAGTTCAAGGCGGAGGCCTATATTCTGACGAAGGAGGAGGGTGGCCGGCACACGCCGTTCTTCACCAACTACCGTCCTCAGTTCTACTTCCGCACGACGGACGTGACGGGCATCGTGACGCTTCCGGCGGGCACCGAGATGGTGATGCCGGGCGACAATGTGACGGTGGACGTGGAACTGATCGTGCCGATCGCCATGGAAGAGAAGCTGCGCTTCGCCATCCGCGAGGGCGGCCGCACCGTCGGCGCCGGCATCGTCGCTTCCATCGTCGAGTAAGGGTCAAGAAGAGATCGATCTGTCGCGGGCGGGAGTACGCCCGCGCCGCGCCAGAACAAGGAAAATGACGAGATGAACGGTCAGAATATCCGCATCCGACTTAAAGCGTTCGATCATCGAGTACTCGACGCTTCCACGCGGGAGATCGTGTCGACGGCAAAGCGCACCGGCGCCAATGTCCGTGGCCCGATTCCGCTGCCGACCCGGATCGAGAAGTTCACGGTCAACCGCTCGCCGCACATCGACAAGAAGAGCCGCGAGCAGTTCGAGATGCGAACCCACAAGCGCCTGCTCGATATTGTGGACCCGACCCCGCAAACGGTCGATGCGCTTATGAAGCTCGACCTGGCCGCTGGCGTGGACGTCGAAATCAAGCTCTAAGGAGCGAACCATGAGCCCGGGTGCCAAGGGTCCCAGGCTCCTCTGAAGGAAGATGAACCGATGCGTTCAGGAGTGATTGCACAGAAGGTGGGCATGACCCGCATCTACAACGATGCGGGCGAGCATGTGCCCGTCACCGTTCTCCGGATGGAGAACTGCCAGGTCGTGGCCCAGCGCACGAAGGAAAAGAATGGCTACACGGCCGTTCAGCTCGGCGTTGGCCTGGCCAAGGTGAAGAACACGTCGAAGGCGATGCGCGGCCATTTTGCCGCGGCTTCTGTCGAGCCGAAGGCAAAGCTGGCGGAATTCCGCGTCAGCCCCGAGAACATGCTGGACGTCGGCGTAGAGCTGACCGTGGAGCATTTCGTGCCGGGCCAGAAGGTCGACGTAACCGGCACATCCACCGGCAAGGGCTTCCAGGGTGTGATGAAGCGCCACAATTTCGGCGGTGGTCGTGCCTCTCATGGCAACTCGCTGTCGCACCGCATTGCCGGCTCGACCGGACAGCGCCAGGACCCGGGAAAGGTGTTCAAGGGCAAGAAGATGGCCGGTCACATGGGAGCAACCCGCGTGACCACGCAGAATGTCGAGGTCGTGTCCACCGATGTCGATCGCGGCCTGATCCTGATCCGCGGCGCGGTTCCCGGAACCAAGGG